>JAUZPM010000013.1 GCA_030705925.1 Bacillota bacterium | reverse complement strand
CCGTCAATTTTATCAGCTGGCGTTACAACTGCGTTTGCAAGTGTGCTGTTAGTTGTTGCCGTTACTGACGGGATAACTGATGTTCCGTATGGAAGCGTCACATTGTAGGTATCTACTGAGGAACTAAAGCCGCTTACTGTTGTACCGTTGACCTGCAGATCCTTCAGTGTCGCATCTTTCGATTTGCCTATTACATAGTGAACGAAATACTGTTTTGTTGTTGTGCCGTCTTGCGCTGTTACTGTTATTGTTATTGTCGCCGGCACTATTGGGCTATCCGAAATAGGTACAACAGTCGCTGTTGTGTCTTCCGGTGTTACCGTTATATTCGGAACTGTTGTAGTTCCGGTTGGAAGAACAACTGTGTAATCCGTTGTGTTGGTATCGAATGTCTTATCAAGTGTTCCCATTGACGGTTCTATATTCGATAAGTTTGCATTCGTTGATGGTAAGCCTCGTGTGAAGTTTACTGTATACGCAAGTTTTGTCGCTCCATCCTGCGCAGTTACGTTAATAACAACAGAGCTCGGGATGGTTTGATCTTGTGAAGTAACAGCATTAGCGTTTTTATCTGTTGTAGTAAATGCGACTAATGGAGCTTGGGTCGCCGCATATGGAAGTACAACATCATAGGTGTATTTTGTAGAACTAAATCCTTCTACTGGCGTTCCGTCAAGCGTTATGTTTGATAATGTTGCATCCGTTGATAATGTAGCAGTTTCGGCGGGAACAGTAACGTTAAACGAATTTGAATCGTTCGCTGCGCCCTTGGCAAATCCTACAGCTACAGTAAACGCCGCATCCTGCTGCCCATATGCAGGGCGTGTTACATAAGCATTACCGCTGTCATTTTCGAAAACGATTGCAGCATTTGTTGAGTTCCATGACAGAAATACAAGGCCATACTTCGTTGAATAGCTTGTAGAAACTTTAAAATCTCCAGTTATGGTTGTAGATGGAATCGTAACAGCTGCTTTTGCAATGCTTACAGCCAGTGTATCCATCGCAGCAGTAAGTGTGGAATAGTTTGTAACCAGAGCTTGGTCTGTCGGTGAAAGTGCAGTATAGGCACTTAGTGCAGCATCGACTGTTGTCTCAGTCGGCGTAGATCCAATTGCATTAATAAGATTAATTGTATCAGTTACTGCCTGTGAAGTTCCTGACGTACTCACTGTTAGAGTTAAAGGAGCTTCTTCAGTTCCGCTGCTTAATGTATTGTTATTACCGTCAATAGCTTTTAGGTAATAAGAGACAACCGTTCCATCTGTAAAAGTACCGGTAACATCTTTAGAGAATGGATAAGATGTTGTATTAGCGACAGATATTGAAGTCTTAGCTGAATCATTTTTTTCTGCAAGACATTGCTGCTGTACAAGGTCAAGAGTGGTCTTTGTATAGGCAGTATCGCCTGGCAGTTTATAACCAAATTCAACATATCTTACATCAGTATCATCTGTTACAGTACCAGTAAATGAAATTGTTGTATTATTGCCAGTTGCTTTAAAATCATCCGCTTTAGGGGCTGTAACATCGCCTAAATCATAAGGAATATAAGTGTATTTCAAAATTCCAAGATTAGACTGTTTATGAGATTCAGTTGACGATGCAACTGTAACAGCGTTGATTCCACTTGCCGCTATGGTACTGCCTGTTATCAAGTATTCCGCATCAACGAATAAAGAAGCATCGTTATTAGCGTCATATCTGAAATTTGCGTATGTTCCATCAAGATGTCCGGCAGTTGAGGTAAGTCCTCCGCCAAGGTCAGGACCGTATGCAGCTACGCCGCTTATAAATCCATTAGGATAATTCTTTAAGTATAATGTATCAAAGCTTGTAGATTCATCACTGCGTGGCTTTATGGAGAGCGTTGTGTTATCTGCCGCCTTATCAATCAGATAGACGAAACCGCCTGTAGTCGCACTATAGTTGTCAATATAGAAATTCGTTCCTGCTGCCGCTGGTGTTTGACCGGCACTGGTTCCAACAGCCATAGGCTTTACAACAAATATCTTTGCTTTTGCGCCATATTCAGTAAGGAATTGTGCAGTTGTATAATTCTTTATTGTAGTAGATGTATCATTCTTAATCCAAATTACCCCAACTTCACCTGGCTCTAAGAAAGCAGGGTTATCGTGATTTGTATCATCTGTTCCTGGCTCTGCCATAGCGTCGCCTGATGCATACTTCTGGATCTCGTTAAACATTACATAGTTAATTGTAGACTTAGTATATGCAAGTTTATAGTTTCTCAAATCAACAGCAGTATTTCCGTTATTAAGCACTTCAACATAACCAAATTGGTTGTTTGTACCTGCAGGATTTGAAGAAATGCCGGTTACAACAACTGAATTATTAGTTGCCGCGCCTAGAGATTTATACTTATTAATCCACGTATTGTATTCATTTAAATTAGTAAGAGTTGCCTGTTGTTCAGGCGTTAAAGTGTCAATCAGGCTCTTAAGAATACCAAGCATTTTAGGACTTGGAATTTCGTTTACAATCGAATCAATATATGCATCAATTGTTGTTGCATTTGGATTATTCTGAACGGCCTTGATTGTACCCGGAGTCGGATATGCTGAAGTGTCAACTATCATATCATTGACTTGGTTATCAAAGTATCCGTAAGAAATTGCTGAGTTGCTTTGTGCATCCGGATATAAACCTTCAGGATCATATTCCGCATGTGCTATTGTCTTGTTGTCATGCAACGTTGATAAAAATTCTACTATATCATCAGTTCCGCTGTTATAAAGTCCGCCTCTTAGATCGATGCTTGATCCATCAGTTTCAGTATTCATTACTACAACTATAAAGTTTTCTTTAGCCACGTTGGAGCTATAGAAAGTATTGAAATCTGTACGGATCGTTTCAAGATCAGCATCTGACGAGTATTTATAACCACACTTATAAGAATCCCCGTTGTAGTTGCTGAAAACGTAAGTCTGTCCCGGCTGCAGCCATCTGCTTACAGTTGACTGTGTCACAAAAGACGCACTGGGGTTTGTAAGCTGCTTATCATCTGCGCCCATTATAAGATTCATGGTTAGATCATCAAGTAAAACTGGATCTGTACCTTTTACAGTTACTTCAACATACTCAGAGTGTTCATTTCCAAGAGTTGCCGTTCCTTTCGCCAGATATTCAGCATTGAATAAAATCTCGGTTACAGCAAGTTTATAATCATAAACAGCTTTCTCTGCTGCTCTTAAAAGCGCATACTTGGATACGTATGCTTTTTGATCTGCAGTAAGAGCATCATATGCTGCACGTGCTGCTTTCACATCATCTTTATATGTGGCAGATGCAGAATTTAGCGCTGCAATCTGAGCATCTACAACAACTGCAGCATTATAAGGAGCCACAGCAGCATTAAATGAATCTTGATCCGCAGATATCTGGAACGGATAAATTGTTCCTGGCGTCATCCCGCCAGCCTGATTATAAAGCAAGCTCTCAACTGGATTTGTGGCACAGCCTGGATAATACACATAAACTAATGAAGTGCCATTACCGCCGTAGCCAACTGCTGTTGTACTATATCCTGCAGTTGCAACAGCCGTACTTGTAGAAATCTTTGTGAATGTAATGACGTTTTTGTCACCGCTGTTCCATAGGTTTGTGCAGGTAGTATCATAAGTTGAATTATCGATATCACTCTTAGCCGGAACAATAATGCGGCATCCCGGTTCAGCTGAAATACCGTAAATATCAGTAAACGACTGCCAATATGCCTGTCTCTCTGTATATGATTTATACTTATAGCCTGAGCTATATGAATCCGTTTGATAAACTCCGAATAGATAGGTCTTACCCGGCATCAATACTTTAGGAGCTCCGTCTTCTGTCAGGAAAACTGAATCTGTATAAGCAGTATACGAAGTGCCCATAACCATATCGATTTTAAGATCCGAGAGAGGAATTGGATCGCTGCCAATTACCGTCGCTTCAATAAATTCTGTGTGGTCAGCACCATCAGCGGAAGCTTTTTTCAAAGGCGAATTAGGATCAGGAGCAATTTCTGTTATTCTAAGACCGTAAGTATATAGTGATGATTCAAGCGCCACTAAAGCACTGTATTTCGTTACCAATGTTTTTTGTATTGGGGTAAGAAGTTCGAACTGAGAACGAACAGCCTTTACAGCGTCGATTGTTGGCGTTGCGCCAAGTCCGTCAATCGCAGTGTCTAAAGTTGCCGCTGCTGCTGTATCGTCGGTTGTAATAGCTGTTGCAGTAAGCGGAGACCCGCTGTTATCTAATATCGTAGTATTATTAGCGGTATCAATAACCTTTATTGTATACTGGATTGTTGGTGATTTAATAAAGTCAGCCGATAATTTTAAATTTAAAGAATAATTCTTTACAGATCCAGTTGCGCCGGTAGCGTCATAAAAAACGTCGCCGTCTTCAACAAAATCTTTCTTATATACGGTGTAAGCTGTGTCACTTGGATTTTTATAGTCAACTTCAATATATTTAATACTTTGATCGTCAGCAAAATCTGCTGAAATTGTCGAATCGCTAAGAGGTTCAGAGGTTTTATTCGTTATGGTTGGCGCATTTGTCTCTGAAATATAAACCGGATATTCATTATAGTTTAACGCACCAAAATAATCATTTAAAGAAATTGCAACATTGTAACGGTTTGTAGTGGCGTCAGTATATGATACATGAGAAACGCCTGTATTCGCATCATATGCAAGGGAACACGATGCGCCGTTGTCACTCGTATTAGGTCTCATGCAAGAGTTAGTACTAACTACTGTTCCGGCGCTTAATACCTCATTGGTATTTTGTGACGCTGTTATATTACCGCTAGAATCTTGTTTTACTATGTAGAACCAGCTTCTCTCGGTCGTTTTCATATCGAGATAAAAGTTAGTGCCAGCAGTATTTGTAGTTGGCGGAGCTACAATCTGTCCGTTCTGTTCTGGATATTCCGCCACAACGACCTTACTAGGATCATATTTGTAAGCCTTAGCGACTTTTTCAAGACCTAAGTTCAAATACTCATCCAAGTATTTATTATATGTGCCTCCTGCAAGGTATCCAGACTGTATATATCTGACCCACACGAGTCTGCTTTCACCAGGAGCAAATGGTATAGGTTTACTTGTGTCCTCAGTATAACCTGTCCAATAACTTGACCCTGCTGTAAAACGGTTGATCTGCGTCCCTGTAGTAGTTCCTACAAATGATGAAAAAGTAGAGTTTCCTGTCAGCAAATCTGTAGGAGTATCTTTTTTAAATGCTACTCCATATTGTCTAAGATCTAACGTTTTGCCTGATGCATTATAAATCTCCAGTACATCATAAGCATCTTGAGCAATACTTGTGCCGTCACTAGCAGTGTAGTTTGCGCCGTTTATTACTACCTTTGTTACTATGATTTCCGGAATCGGATTAATCGTAGTACCAGTCTCCCCGTCAGCAAATACGGAAACAGGTAATAGCCCCGCTATCATGCCAAACACAAGAAGAATAGACAGCAATCTGTTGGTTTTTTTCATTTTACCTCTCCTCTCAAAAATCAAAATATACTATTTTGCTACAGGTTAAGTGTAATTAGTAATATATACAATGTCAATAAACTTAATGTTTATTATACAAAAATTGTGAATTTTGTACTATTAATTAACTGTTTTTTTGGTTAATATACTTAGTTCGTATACCAAATTTATCATGGCAATAGAGTTACTTTGAGTTATAATAATATAAGTATTATACGGAGGAATAAAATGGATATAGCAGAAAGAGCATCGAATAATTTCTACAGCGGTTACAACTGTGCGCAATCGGTATTTTCCGCGCTTGCCGAAGAACTAGGTTTGCCCCGCGAAACTGCCTTACATATTTCAGCGGGTTTTGGTGGTGGAATGGGCGGATTGCGCGAAAAGTGCGGCGCTGTAACAGGTATGTTTATGGCTGCCGGTCTTAAATATGGCAATTATGATCCGAGTGACAGAGAGGCAAAAGCAGAATTATATAATCTTATCAAAGAACTTGATAAAGCTTTTAAAGAAAAATTCGGAACCTGCATCTGTAAAGAGCTATTAGAAAAATCAGAATGTGCTGCGCTTCCCTTACCTTCGCTTAGATCTGAGCAATATTATAAAGAACGCCCTTGTGCTGTGTTTGTTGAAGAGGCCGCTCGAATTGCAGAAAAAATTCTGTTAAAATAAAAAAATCAGCCCTAGGGCTGATTTTTTTATTCATTATC
Source organism: Bacillota bacterium (assembly GCA_030705925.1). Taxonomy (NCBI): domain Bacteria; kingdom Bacillati; phylum Bacillota; species Bacillota bacterium. The sequence goes on along the minus strand of JAUZPM010000013.1, from coordinate 35,099 downwards.
TTTAGTTTTATAAACCTTTCTTCCAATCTGAGGTTGGATAAACCCTCCAACGCCTGACCGGCACATTGCCCCGAATATTCGTTCCCTCAAACCGCGGTTTGATTTTTCAAGCTGAAATAAAAGATCTTTAACAAATTGTCTCTGTGTGTTTCCGTTCGCCAGACATGGATTTTTATAAATGGGAAGTTCATTTTTCCTTGCAAATCCCCTTATATCTTTCTCATGCATATATATAAGAGGTCTAATTAATGTAATATCTTTACGGTCAAGGTATGTTACTGGTGAAAAACATGATATTCTGCCTTCATAAAATAATGAAAGAAAGAAAGTTTCAACAGCATCATCAAAATGATGACCCAGTGCTATTTTATTGCACCCCGCAGACTTTGCCGCATCATGAAGCGCGCCCCTCCTCATCTTCGCACATAACGAGCATGGATTTTTTTCTTTCCTAATATCAAAGACAACAGGGGCAATTTCAGTTTTAACTAAAATAAATTGTATATTCAAACTTTTGCAGTATTCTGAGAGCGCGGAAAAATCAGAATCGGGGAAACCCATATCAAGTGTAATAGCTATAACTTCAAAATTTTGCGGATAAAACTTTCTAAGCTCTGCTAATGCCGATAGAAGCGTGAGCGAATCCTTCCCACCCGACAATCCTACCGCGACTTTGTCTCCATCATTTATCATATTATAATCATCCACCGCACGGCGGACTTTGCTTAATAGTTGCCTCATAATAAACCCTCCCGTTACATTTTATTATACTTGAACAGAAAAATAAAAATCAAACGTTAGCATTAACGAGCAAATTGAAGATATAGTGAGCATTTTAAAGTGTTATAAATATAAATCAAATTTACTGTTGACAAATTATTTGAGTGTGGTTATAATATTTTTTGCATGGAATTTTAATTAATCAGGAGGAATATAAAATGTCAACATTTATGGCTAATCCACAGACTGTTGAGCGTAAATGGTATATTGTTGACGCCAATGGGAAAACCCTTGGAAGACTTGCGGCTGAAATATCTGTTTTATTAAACGGTAAACATAAAACAACATACACAAGCCATGTCGATTGTGGCGATAATGTTATTGTTTTAAACGCTGCTAAAGTCAAGCTTACTGGTAAAAAGCCAGAGCAAAAGTATTACCGCACACATTCCGGTTATCCGGGGGGACTTAAAGAAGTCCAGTATTCGAGAATTCTAGCAACCAAGCCGGAATTTGCTATTAAAATAGCTGTCCGCGGTATGCTGCCGAAGAATTCTATTGGCAGAAACAGTTTAACCCGCCTGCATATATTCAATGGCGCAGAACACAATCATCAGGCTCAGATGCCCGAAGTGTATAATAAGTAAGGAGGAAGTTAGAAATGGCAAATACAGATAATAAACCATATTTTTACGGAACCGGCAGAAGAAAAAAATCTGTTGCAAGTGTTAGACTTCTTCCGGGTACAGGTAATATAACAATTAACGGCAGAGACATTGACGATTATTTCGGTCTTGAGACTTTAAAGCTGATAGTAAGACAGCCGCTTGAGCTCACCGGTTTTATCGGAAAATTTGATATCATATGCAAAGTTATAGGTGGCGGTGTATCCGGTCAGGCCGGCGCCATCCGTCATGGACTTGCTAGGGCTCTTCTTCAGTCAGATGAATCTCTTCGTCTCGCTCTGAAAAAAGCAGGTTTCTTAACCCGCGATCCAAGAATGAAAGAAAGAAAGAAGTACGGCTTAAAAGCTGCAAGACGTGCTCCACAGTTCTCAAAGAGATAATTTGCACAATATTCAACGATATTCAATCAAGCAAAAGAGCTCGACACTGTTCTATAGTGTCGAGCTTTATTTTTTTAATGGTTTACTCCCCCAACAATTAATGCTATTATAATGTATAAATAATCCAGAGAATATGGAGAGCCTCGTATGGAATACAAACATATCGAATATCATTACAAATTAGAAAAGTCAGATACTGTCATAGTTTTTATTCATGGTATTCAAGGAAGCCCTTTGCAGCTTGACTATTTGATTCAAATGCTCAATGGATTATATTCAATTGAGAACCTTCTCTTGCCAGGGCATGGCAAGACAGCGTATGATTTTAGAAAAAGCAGCATGGCACAATGGCAGAATTATGTCGATGAAAGTGTCAAGAAATTACAAAGCGAATATAAAAACATTATTTTAGTTGGTCATTCAATGGGATGCCTTCTTTCTGTCCAATCAGGAATTTCCTATCCCAATCAAATACGAGGGCTATTTTTGATAGCAATGCCACTCAATATTCATATTAAATATTCTTATATTAAAAATAATTTATTGGCGGCCTTCTGTAAAACTGATAAGAATGAAATTGTTGCTGCAGCTAGAAAAGGAAACAGCGTTTCCACATCTAATCCTTTTGAATATGTGGCATGTATACCGCGATATATTGAGCTATTAAAAAAAAGTTAATCAACGCGGGAGCTTTTAATGCAACTGCAGCTGCCAGTAGTTCTTGAACAGTCGATAAATGATGAAATCGTTAGTAATAAGTCTTTAACATATGCTGAAAATAAGCAAAACATCCGCGTGATTAAAATAAATAACTCGGGACATTATTATTACCCGCAAGAGGCAAAAGAACAAATTATTAATACCTTGAATGACTTTATAATAGAAGTAACTGCAAAATAGATTCATTTCTCATAATCTTAGTGAAAGGACATAGCAATGGACTCAATTAAAAGAAGTATAGAGACAACTAAAAAAAGTTTTGAATTAAGTTTTGGTGAAGAACAGTTTTATAATAAACAAACACAGGATGAGAAACATCTTAAACTGATTTTGGATAGTCTAAAGCTCACAAATGGAATGAAAATATTAGATCTTGGAACAGGCAACGGGTATATGGCATTTCCGATAGCCGTATCCAATCCCGGTGTTGAAGTAATTGGGTTAGACATCGTTGAACAGACACTTTCAAAAAATAGAAGCAAAGCCGAAATGATGGGAATTGGCAATTTAAAATTTTGTGCTTACGATGGTGTCACATTCCCATTTAAAGATAATGAGTTCGACTATATAATCTCCCGTTATGCATTACACCATTTTCCTAAATTAAATGTTACATTTAGCGAAATGAATAGGGTATTAAAGGCTAATGGAAAGCTTGTTATTTCAGATCCAACGCCAAATAGTAATGATTCAAGTAAATTTGTTGACGAGTTTATGCAAATGAAAGAAGATGGGCATATTCAGTTTTACTCTTTGCAGGAATATGTTTTGCTGGCAAAAGAGGCAAATTTCAAATTTATATCAAATACTTGTTCAGAAATAACATTCCCCCGAAAAAATGCAAAATCATATGAGTATTTACTGAATAAGCACAGTAAGGAAATCACAGATGGATATCATATAAACGTTATTAATGACGAAATATACATAACAGAGCAGGTTTTGAATATGATATTTGAGAAGGACTTGGCTTAAGAGCCAAGTCTTTTTTTATACACAGATTTATAAATCTATACTTTGTATGTATTGTACAAAGCCGATATGCGAAAATGGGCAATTCACGCCACTTTTTGCAATATTTTGGGTTGTGTTCGCCACGCAACATGTAAAAATGCACAAATTTACTCATTTTCACTATACATTTCAGTTTTCTTATGGTAAAATATCACTTGTTCCAACTCACAGAGCATTGTAAAATTGCATAAAATAAAATAGTTTATACTATATATTTACTAAGGGCTTAAATACTAACCCATATGTATAATATGGCAAACAAATGGAAATACTATGTATACGGAGTCGACAAATACACTACAGCAAGGTATAAACTAATTACCGAGTGATGCGCTGTTTTTTTGCGCACGCATGGAGGTTAAAATGAAAAAAAGATTGAGGGAGGTTTTGTTTAAGCGAAATAGTGCACTCTTATTTTTAGCAATAATAAACCTATTAGCACTTACGCTTATCATAAACCAAACAAGTATCGTAAGAATTACGGACGACGGCAAAACGACCACAGTAAAAACCATGCAACACAAAACGCAACAGATTTTAAGCGCTGCTGGAATTAAGGTTTCCGAAAACGACTTGGTTGACGACAGCAATAATAAAGGATTTATAAAAGAAATTGTAATCAAAAGGGCTTATCCGATCCATATTTTATGTGACGGAAAAGACAACGTAATCAACATGGTTGAAGGAACAGTTGATTCAGCGCTTAAAAAAGCCGGCATTACACTGACTGAGTATGATTATACCGATAAAAAAATGTATGACTCTCTATACCCTAATATTAATATTCAAGTAAGCCGTGTTAGGGTTGAAACAGTTAAAACCGACACTGAAATACCATATGATGTAAAACGCCTTGAAAGCACGGAAATTCCGAGAGGCAAAATTCAGGAATTAGTACAGGGGAAAAACGGTATTTCGCGTTCAGTTGTAAAGAACATTTATGTTAATGATGCATTATCTACTTCACAGGTTTTAGAAAAAAGCATTGTTACTCAGCCAGTAACAGCAGTCCTGCAAATTGGAACTGGTGGAGAGCAGGTAACAAGCCGCGGCGATGCTTTCCGTTATAATTATTATGTAGATATGGAAGCGACAGCCTACACTTATAATAATGGGTCCAACATTACTGCCACCGGCAAAAGAGCATCAGTAGGCCGGGTCGCAGTGGATCCAACGGTTATTCCGCTTGGAACAAGGTTATATATATCCTACCCAAACGGCAAGTGGTCTTACGGGTATGCAGTTGCAGAGGATACGGGCGGCGCAATCAAAGGCAAGCGGATAGACTTATTTTTAAACTCTGAAAATGAATGTAGAAGCTTTGGGAGACGTACCGTAAGAGTTTATATTCTTGATAATTAAATTTAAAGAACCTCAGTAATACACTGAGGTTCTTTTCTGTAATTTAGCAATAAAAAAATCCGGGTTATACCGGATTCTTTTTTTATTAAACTCCAAATATCAATTTTAAAAGCAATAAAGCTGCTATGCCAGGTATTCCTAATATTCCGGTCGTTAATATTGTGATCCAGTTTAATGCTATTGTAACACCTATGTATTTTCCCACGTAATTTATTATTAATAAAATGAGAAGGCCAAGCAGACTATTCAGAAGAAACTTTATTATTTTTCGAATAGGTCCTAAAAATAGTCCAATACCTATCATGACTGCGGCAACTCCCATTGCCCCAAGCATATAATTTCCATATAACTCCATGCTATGTCCCCTCTCTTATAGCATTAAGCCCCGCTTGGCAATTCATCAACTGCCTCAAAATGAGATAAACTTTCATTTTCACTCTCAGCTATAATTTTCTTCAGTGTCTTAATTAAATACCCCTGACGTTCAGTTAACGAAAGCATTTCGTAAATAAGGCCATCAATTAACTTTTCATCCGTTACAAGATTAAATTCACGGTTGACGGCCGCTATTCTTCCATTTATTTCACGAAGCTCCTCTGTTAAACTTTCCTTTGTAACCGGCATACTTTCAAGACGGTCATTTTTTAAAACTGCGTACATCCTATCCTCCAATAATATTTATTAAAACACCCGTTATTATTATTATTCCTTTTTTACAAATTTATACCTTTTTAAGAAATTCCATCACCAAATTTGAATCAAAGAATAAAATAAAAGTGTATTAGCAAAAATATTGTGGGAGGAGAGCATGGATGAATTTTAATATTTCAGAAGTTACACAGCGCTACTGCCCGGTAATCAAAAGCAATGTACTGTTTCAAACCGCTCGAAACGGTGATTCCTGCAGCGAGGAAAATTGTTTGAATAGTCATATATGTAATAAAGAATTTGGTGGCTGTCAAAACAGCTACTGCAAAAACAGAGCCTGAACGGCTCTGTTTCAGACTGCATACAAAAAGCGTTTCATCAATGCATGGGGCGCTTTTTTGAACATATTGTGGAAAAAACGAGAACAGGAAACTAGAAAAAGCCGATTTTGGAGAGTTCTTTCGCTTTCATTTCGTCAGCTTTTTCAGATTCATGTATGCAAAAGTAAGCGTGACCTGCATCTTCACTTTTTGCAGTCCACGCAGTCTTGTATAGCGCATACCGTGCTTTTCCTTGGCATCGGCAAAAATGCGCTCTATCGTCTCCTTGCGGCGCTCATATATTTCCTGTACTCCGGCGTGTACCGATAGGCATCGGCAATCTCAATAGTCTTCGCATAAGGTGATTCTCCGGTAATAAATCCTCCAGACACATAAAGTGTACCTGCTTCAGCCTTTTTTATCCCGTTTTACCTACATTAAAAGCACCGGGTTTATGGCTCTATTTTGCCATAAACCCGGTGCTTTTGTCTTCAGGCTGAAGCGCGGTTAAACCGCGCTTCTTTGTATAATGTAAAATTATTAAACTTTGGTTTCTCCATTATAAACAAGTCCGTGAGAAGCATCAACAGTTGCAGTCGCCCCGTTTTTCAAAATACTCACAGCTCCTTCAGCCCCGCAGATAACAGGAATATCAAGAACTAAGCCCACAGTCGCAGCATGTGATGCGGCGCCGCCCTTCTCCGTGATTATTCCGCCTGCACGTTTAAGTATTTTCATAATAGCATTTGAAGTTTCTGGTATAACTAGAATATCCCCGTCGGAAAAACGCATTACAGCCTCTTCCTCAGAGTTGCAAACACAAAGTTTGCCAATAACTGATTTTTTCGAAATTCCCAAACCCTTTACAAGTACATGCCCAACTGTATGGACCTTTATAAGATTTGTTGTGCCTGCAACACCTAATGGAACTCCTGCAGTCAGGACAACAAGATCACCGAGTTTAACATAACCAGACTTCATTGCAAGATCGACCGCATGGTCGAAAAGTTCGTCTGTGCTCATCATTTCCTCAACAATAAGCGGAGTAACGCCCCATGACATAGAAAGCTGACGAGCCACTCTTGGATCCGGTGTACATCCTATTATTGGAGCAGCCGGTCTGTACCTTGAAATAAGGCGGGCTGTTTTTCCTGTTTTTGTAACTGTAATTATTGCAGCGGCTCCCAATCCGTGGGCAGTTGCACATGTTGCAAGACTAATCGCATCAGTAACATTTAATGAGCTTTCATTTTCAAACGTTGAAAAACGTTTCTTATAGTTTATATCTGCTTCAGTTCTCTCGGCTATTTTGCACATAGTTTGAAGGCTTTCAACCGGATATTTACCAATTGACGTTTCCCCTGAAAGCATAATCGCACTGGTACCGTCATAAATAGCATTTGCGACATCAGTCGTTTCAGCACGCGTAGGCCGCGGGTTTTTTATCATTGAGTCCAACATTTGAGTTGCAGTTATACATTTCTTTCCTGCTAGATGTGTTTTTTTGATTAAGAGTTTTTGTATACGCGGCAGCTCTTCAAAATCAATTTCAACACCCATATCACCACGAGCCACCATAATGCCGTCAGATACCTTTATTATATCCTCGACATTGTCAACGCCTTCGGCGTTCTCGATTTTCGCAATGACTTGTATATGAGATCCGCCATTTTCCTCAAGTATACGCAGCACATCAAATACGTCTTCAACAGAGCGTGTAAAAGATGCCGCAATAAAATCAAAGTCATACTTTATTGCAAAAAGTATGTCGCTAACATCCTTGTCCGATAGATATGGGATGTCAAGATGTATGCCCGGAACATTAACACTTTTATTGTTTGACAGTGGGCCGCCAACAACAACCTTGCAGCAAAGATCTCTACCATCAATATGATCCAGCTTTAAACGCAAAAGCCCGTCATCAATGAGCAGGGATTGACCTGGATGCATGCAATCGGCAAGCTTATCTGTTGAAATATGAGCCTTTGTTTCTGTTCCTAAAAAGTCTTCTGGTGTTAGTGTAAAAAAATCACCTTCATTTAATGTAATACTATCGTGTTCAAAACGACCTAGTCTGATTTCGGGGCCCTTCGTATCCAGCATCAATGCAACGTGCAGCCCTAGCTCTTCCCTCATCTTTTTTACCATTTCAACACGTATTGCATGATCTTCGTGTGTTCCGTGGGAAAAGTTGAGACGAGCTACGTTCATGCCGCCAAGCATCAATTCTCGTAATATCTCTGGATCATCAGTGGCGGGACCGAGTGTACAAATGATTTTGGTTTTACGCATATTAAGCTCCGTTATGCCGAGACAGGATAGTTGCCGCGGCTGCCGTCATTTTCAGCGGGCGGCGCGCCGATTTATTTATCAGCAGAATCGAATTCTACCTTTAAACTGTATAAAATTGTGATTACCCCTCCCATTATCATACTTATTGATTATATCATAATTCCTAAAAAGTTAAAATATTCATTTTAAAAAATCTTAAGATTGCTATTGACAGTCACTCGACCACGTGATATAATTAAGTCACTTTATTAAAGGAGGAAAAGAGCATGAGAGAAATGCAACTTCCGGGTATGACGATTGTGGCTGATCTGTCTATCCCAGAAAGTGCAGAAAGAATACTGAACTCAATTTTTTTAACCGGAGGAGTAGTATTATCACAAGTATCACAGATGACAGGATTAAAATCACATGTTATTCAAAACTGGGTAAAGCGTGGTTTTGTTTCATCACCTGTATCAAAAAAATACTCCAAAAGGCAGTTTTGCCGCATAGTTATCATCAATATGCTTAAAGACAGTCTTCAAATCGACACGATCACAAAACTAATAAGTTATATTAACGGCGAGCTCGACGATGAGTCTGACGACATAATAGATGACAGCATACTTTATAACCTGTTTGTGCATATTGCTTCGGCTCTTGCGTCAGATAAATTATTGACTTTTGACAATATAGATACTGCAGTACGTGACGCTCTTTCCAGATATAATGAGCCAAATGAAGAAAGCCGACTTAGGTTGTTTAATGTGCTAAAAGTAATGACGGCCGCTTTTCTTTCAGCGCAGTATAAAAAAATGGCAGATAGCTCACTTATTTCTGCTGGAGTTATATAAACAAATAATTATAAATAAATTAATATTAAAGAAGGAGGGAAAAACTTGACACCTATTATTTATGCATGGTTCGCTGCAATGGTCATATTTTTGGTTATAGAATTAATAACGCCTCAGTTTATAAGCATTTGGTTTGCTTTTGGCTCAGTTGTTGCACTTATTTTGGCAGCTGTTGGCTTGCCCCTTTGGATGCAGCTCACCGTATTTGTTATTATTTCAGGAATTCTTGTTTTCCTGACAAGGCCGTTATATAAAAAATTCTTAGCAAAAACAATTACTCCAACAAATGCAGATAGTCTTATCGGTCAGACCGGAATAGTAATTGCCGATATTAATAATCTTGAAGCAGTTGGACAGGTCAAAGTAAAGGGTCAAATATGGTCTGCATGCTCAGAAAATGGCGACCCAATAAGCACCGGTGAAAAAGTTCTGATAAAAAAGATTCAGGGAGTCCGTCTATTTGTTGAAAAAATTTAATTATAATTTTTATAAGGAGGAAAAGAAATGCTTTACGTTTTCCTAGGCATAGCAATACTTATTATACTCATCGTAATTACTAACATCCGTATAGTACCTCAGGCATACGCAATGGTTGTTGAACGTCTTGGTGCATATTACGCGACATGGCAAACAGGTCTTCACGTGAAAATCCCGTTTTTTGACAGGATCGTAAGAAAGGTTTCATTAAAAGAACAGGTTGTTGATTTTCCGCCCCAGCCGGTTATCACAAAAGATAACGTTACCATGCAGATCGACACGGTCGTTTACTTTCAGATCACTGACCCAAAAATGTATACGTACGGTGTCGAGCGCCCAATGCAGGCAATTGAAGTACTTACAGCGACCACACTTAGAAACATCATCGGCGATTTGGAACTCGACGAAACCCTTACTTCAAGGGATATCATCAATACAAGGCTTCGTATGATATTGGACGAAGCGACCGACCCGTGGGGCATTAAGGTTAACCGTGTAGAACTCAAAAATATATTGCCGCCCCGTGAGATCCAGGACGCCATGGAAAAACAGATGAAAGCAGAGCGTGAAAGACGTCAAAGTATCCTTCGCGCAGAAGGTGAAAAGAGTTCCGCTATACTGGTTGCAGAAGGACAGAAGGAAAGCGCGATTTTAACAGCAGAAGCACAAAAACAAGCTGCTATCCTTCATGCAGAAGGTGAAAAGGAATCGCGTATACGGCAGGCAGAAGGTGAAGCTGCTGCTATCGTAAAGGTTCAGGAGGCTCTTGCTCAGGGATTGAAAATGTTAAATGAGGCTGAGCCTACAAAACAGGTTCTTGCGCTAAAAAGTCTTGAAGCATTTGCCAAGGCAGCGGACGGCAAGGCAACTAAGATTATCATTCCATCTGAAATACAAAGTATCGCAGGTCTTGCCTCTGCTTTGACAGGGATTGTTGATAAAGAATAAAATTGTAACATAAAAATTGTGGGGAGTGTGTACTTCCCCACATTTTTTATTGTATAAGTTTGTTTATTTTTCTAGAAAAGAAGCCTTGAATAGATGGGTAAAATGCATTAGAATAAATATGTTATGATTTCAGTATTGGAGAATTAATATGTTACATCTTCTTTCAATAATGAATTTGAATTTTCCATCCCGCGGTTCCACCCGCATGAAATGCGGATTCGGGAGCGCGGCTCTAGGTGCAACAAAATAAGTGCAATAAAAAGGCGCAGAGTGCGCCTTTTTTCTGTTTTAAAACACAATATCACAGAGAATGAGGAGAGCTATATGGATGTAAAAAAGAAAGTTGCAATTATCATGGGGAGTGACAGTGACCTGCCAGTTTTAAAAGGGGCATTCAAAGTGCTTAAGCAGTTTGAAGTGCCGTTTGAGGTCCGAGTGATTTCGGCCCACAGAACGCCGCGGCAGGCAGAGGAATTTTCAAAAAATGCAGAGGCAAACGGTTTTGGTGTTATCATAGCTGCAGCCGGGAAAGCCGCTCATCTTGCGGGTGTTCTTGCCTCCCTTACAACACTTCCCGTTATAGGCATTCCAATTAAATCATCGACGCTGGACGGGCTGGACTCGCTGTTATCCACGGTTCAGATGCCAAAAGGTATTCCAGTTGCAACAGTTGCAGTTGACGGATCTGACAATGCGGCGCTTCTCGCAGTACAGATGCTTGCGCTTTCAGACACAGATCTTAAAACAAAGCTGAAGGCATTTAAAAAGTCAATGGAACTCGAAGTTATTGAAAAAGATCAAAAAATACAGTCGGAGGTAGAAAAATATGAATAAGTTGGAGCAGTTATACGAAGGAAAAGCAAAGAAGGTTTTCAAAACAGACGATCCCGATCTATACATTGTTGAATACAAGGACGATGCGACAGCATTCAACGGTCTCAAAAAAGGAACTATCGCAGGAAAAGGCGCTATAAATAATGTTGTTTCTAATCATTTGATGAAGATGCTCGAAAAAAAGGGCATTGAAACTCATCTTGTAAAAGAACTTTCAGATAATGAAACGCTTGTGAAGAAAGTTAAAATCATTCCTCTTGAGGTTATAGTGAGAAATATTGCGGCAGGCTCTCTTTCAAAGCGTTTGGGGTTGCCGGAAGGAACAAAACTGCCTGTCACCGTTGTAGAAATGTCTTATAAAAACGATGAACTCGGCGATCCTATGGTTAATAACTTCCACATCAAAGCACTTGGGCTTGCAAATGATGAAGAGATAAAATATCTTGAGGATACGGCTCTTGCTATTGATAAGTTCTTAGCAGATTATTTAAAAGATCTAAACATCGAACTTATAGATTTCAAGCTCGAATTTGGCAAGGACAGCAGAGGAAAAATCATCTTGGCAGATGAAATTTCGCCGGATACATGCCGTTTTTGGGACAGCGTCACAAAAGAGAAGCTCGATAAAGATAGATTCAGACGCGACCTCGGCGATGTTGAGGAAGCGTATCAGGAAATCTTAAAGAGACTGACCGGAAGGTCAAAGGAGAACAGTAATGTTTGATAATATCCATGAGGAATGCGGGATATTCGGAATATATGATAACGACGACCTTGATGCATCTCGCCTAACCTATTACGCTCTGTATGCTCTTCAGCACCGCGGACAGGAGAGCTGCGGCATCGCTGTAAATGATAACAGAACGATTTTTGCTCATAAAGGCATCGGGCTTGTGCCTGACGTTTTTAATTCTGTAATGCTTAATCATTTAAAGGGTAAAATGGCTATAGGGCACTGTCGTTATTCAACTACAGGAAATTCTACTATTGAGAACGCACAGCCGTTGGTTTCGAAATATATAAAGGGAATGCTTGCGCTTGCCCACAACGGTAATCTGATAAACAGTCATCAGCTGCGCAGCGAACTCGAAATGAACGGCGCTATATTTCAAACTACTAATGACAGTGAAGTAATAATGTATATACTTGCGCGTGAACGCCTGCGCTCATCCTCTATTGAAGAGGCGGTTCTGCGCAGCATGGCATCTTTAAAGGGTGCCTATTCGATTGTTGTAATGAGCCCCGAAAAGCTGATTGCCGCTCGAGACCCATATGGTTTTCGCCCGCTTTGCATCGGAAAGATCAAAAATTCATATGTTTTTGCATCAGAAACCTGTGCACTAGACGCAATCGGCGCTGAATTTGTGCGTGATGTCGAGCCGGGAGAGGTCGTAGTCGTCGGCAAAAAAGGACTTCAAAGTATTCGCGAAAACTGCACCGGCAAGGCAAAGCTCTGCATTTTTGAATTTGTTTATTTTGCCCGTCCGGATTCTTTTATTGAAGGCGCAAGTGTCCATACCGCTAGACAAGAGGCCGGAAAGTATCTTGCCCTCGAATACCCTGTTGAGGCCGATGTTGTCGTCGGTGTTCCGGATTCAGGGCTCGACGCAGCGCTTGGCTACTCACGTGAATCGGGCATACCTTATGGAATAGGATTTATTAAGAACCGTTACGTCGGGAGGACTTTCATTCAGCCGACTCAGGGTCAGCGTGACGTTGCAGTAAAAATCAAGCTGAATGTTTTAAAATCGACGGTAAAAGGGAAAAGAGTTGTGCTTGTTGACGACTCGATAGTCCGTGGAACGACTTCTAAGCGCATTGTTTCAGAACTCCGGGCTGCTGGGGCGACTGAGGTTCATATGCGTATATCATCCCCCCCGTTTCTCAATCCCTGTTACTTCGGAACTGATATTGACTCACGCGACAAGCTTATTGCGTGCATAATGTCAAACGAGGAGATTTGCAAAGAGCTTGGTGCTGACAGTCTAGGCTATCTTTCCATCGAAAATCTCCACAAGATCCCGGTTGGTGCAAACTGCGATTTTTGCGACGGATGCTTCACCGGCAAGTATCCTATGGATGTTGCTCCATACGAAGAGTATGGAAAACACATGCTTGAAAAGTAATTAAATTCGGTGTGCCGTTCACCGTAAAAGGCGGCGGTCACTGTTTAGACGTTAATTCTTTTTACTATACAGTGAAATTTGGAGTTAATATGAAAAGCCATAGTGAAAGCTATAAAAAAGCCGGCGTTGACGTAACCGCCGGATATGAAGCGGTCAGGCTCATGAAAAGCAGCGTGGAAAACACATTTACCAAAGGTGTTCTTACCGGAATCGGAGGCTTTGGCGGTTTGTTTGAGCTTGACACCGAAAAGTTTAATCATCCGGTTCTTGTCTCAGGAACTGACGGTGTCGGAACAAAATTAAAGCTTGCGATTTTGATGGACAAGCATGATACAGTCGGTCAAGACTGTGTCGCTATGTGTGTCAACGATATAGTCTGCAGCGGCGCTGAGCCCCTCGTTTTCCTCGATTATATCGCTGTAGGCAAAAACTACCCCGAAAATGTCGCATCAATCGTCCGCGGCGTGGCTGACGGCTGCGTCAAAGCCGGCTGTGCTCTTGTCGGCGGCGAGACTGCCGAGATGCCCGGCATGTATAAAGAGAGCGATTATGATCTTGCGGGTTTTGCGGTCGGCGCTGTTGAAAAAAGCGAGATTTTAGACGGAAGCCGTGTTTCAGCCGGTGACAAGCTTATCGCGCTTCCTTCGTCCGGCGTGCACAGCAACGGTTTTTCCCTTGTCAGACGGGTTTTTGACATTGACAACAATCCAGAAGTATTAAAACAGTATACAGAAGATCTTGGGGCACCGCTTGGTGAAGTTCTCCTTGCGCCTACTAAAATATATGTAAAACCTGTACTCGCCGCAATGAAAAAGGTCGGCATCAACGCTGTCTGCCATATCACAGGGGGCGGATTCTACGAAAACATACCGCGCATGCTTCCAAAAGGACTTTCAGCAAGCATAAACACAGACGATATAAACATACCACTTATATTTGAGCTTATCGCAAGGGTAGGAGATATAAATGCCCGCGATATGTTCAATACCTTCAACATGGGTGTCGGCATGATGCTTGCAGTTTCCGCAGACAAAGCTGATGCAGCTGTTTCCGTACTTAGAGAAAACGGAGAAGAAGCATATATTGCGGGTGGAGTTGTTGAAAGTGACGAGGGCGTGATCCTGTGGTAAATATAGCTGTTCTGGTGTCGGGCGGCGGCACGAATCTGCAGGCGCTTATCGATGCCGAGAAGCGCGGTGAAATAAAAAACGGTCATATCACTCTTGTCGTGAGCAATAAAGCAGGCGTTTTTGCTTTGAAAAGAGCAGAAGATGCCGGCATAAAAACCGAAGTAATCCTGCCAAAGGATTTTGCAACTAAGGACAGCTATTGTGATAACCTTGCGGATATATTAAAGCAGAACGATATCGGGTTGGTTGTACTGGCCGGTTTTCTAGTCGTACTTACTTCAAAATTCGTGTCACTATTTCATAATAGTATAATCAACGTTCACCCGTCGCTGATTCCGTCTTTCTGCGGGGACGGATACTACGGTCTTCGTGTCCACAAAGCTGCACTTGAGCGCGGCGTCAAAGTAACGGGGGCGACAGTCCATTTTGTTAACGAGATAACAGACGGCGGTTCAATAATCCTGCAAAAGGCTGTAAACGTTTTTGATGGTGATACCCCGGAAACTTTGCAGCGCCGAGTGATGGAAGAGGCGGAATGGCAGTTGCTTCCGGCGGCTGTCTCTATGTTCTGTGATGGAAAATTAAATGTGGAGGATAAATAGAAAAATGAAAAAACGTGCATTAATCAGCGTTTCAGATAAGGCTGGCGTTTCCGACTTTGCAAAAGAGCTTGTAGGTCTCGGCTTTGAAATCATTTCGACAGGCGGCACATTCAGGGCTTTAAAAGAGGCTGGCGTTCCTGCTATCGAAGTCAGTGAAATCACTGGTTTCCCAGAATGCCTCGACGGGCGTGTGAAAACCCTTCACCCAGCGATTCACGCCGGAGTGCTTGCAATGCGCAGCAATCCAAACCATATGCGCCAGCTTGAAGAATTAAAAATCAATACAATTGATATCGTTGCCATCAACCTGTATCCTTTCAAGGCTACGATCCTTAAAGATGGAGTTACTTTCGCAGAGGCAATCGAAAATATAGATATAGGCGGGCCGACAATGATAAGGGCGGCGGCAAAGAACTGGCAAGATGTTGCGGTTGTAGTAGACCCTGCTGATTATTCTTTAGTTGTCGATGAGCTCAAAGCAGGCGGTGTAAAGCTTGAAACCAAAGCTCGCCTTGCCCGCAAAGTTTTCAATCACACTGCAAACTACGATGCAATGATTTCCCGCTATCTTGCAAAAGAAGCCGGCGACAGCGCACTAGGCGATACCTTCACGATGACATATGAAAAGGTTCAGGACATGCGCTATGGCGAGAATCCACATCAGAAAGCCGCTTTTTATAAGGAAGTAGGAAAGGATTTCGGTGGAACTCTTGCAAGTGCAAAACAGCTTCATGGGAAAGAGCTATCTTATAATAATATCAACGATACAAACGGCGCGCTTGATCTCTTAAAAGAGTTTGACACAACCTGCATCGTTGCAGTAAAACACGCAAATCCTTGCGGAGTAGGACTTGGAAATACTGTTGTTGAGGCTTATAAGAACGCCTATACCGCCGATCCTATTTCTATCTTCGGCGGAATCATAGCTTCAAACAGAGAAATAGACGCAGAAACCGCGGCTGAGATACAGAAAATTTTTATTGAAATCTTTATTGCGCCTTCATACACAAAGGAGGCGCTCGATATCCTCACCCAGAAAAAGAATATCAGACTGCTCGAACTGCCTGAAATCTCAAAGCCAAATAAGTCTTCTTTCCTTGACATGAAAAAAGTCGCAGGCGGGCTTTTGGTTCAGGAACTTGATACAAAGCTGTTAAACGATGAAGACTTAAAGGTTGTTACTGACAGAGTGCCAACGGACGAAGAAATGAAGCAGCTCATGTTTGCATGGCGTGTTGTAAAGCACACAAAATCAAACGGAATCGTTCTTGTTAAGGGCGATAAAACTGTAGGTGTAGGGCCTGGACAGACAAACCGCATCACAGCACTTGAACTTGCAATTAAGTATGCCGCCGATAACGCCGAAGGTTCGGTTATGGGCAGTGACGCATTCTTTCCGTTCTCAGACTGTGTTGAAGCTGCTCACAAGGCGGGCATCACAGCAATAATCCAGCCCGGCGGATCTATCCGCGACAACGACTCTATCGAAGCTGCCAACAAATACGGTATTGCAATGGTGTTTACAGGTATGCGCCATTTCAAACATTAATGGAGGATGCTATGACGGTTTTGGTTGTTGGGGGCGGCGGAAGAGAACATGCCGTCATCTGGAAGCTTCTTAAAGATAACAAAGACTTAAAGATATACTGCGCGCCCGGCAACGGCGGAATACGTAAGCTGTGTGAGTGTGTAGATATAAAAGCAACTGACATAGATTCTATAGTTGCCTTCACAAAAGAAAAAAAGGTCGACCTTGTCGTAGTTACACCTGATGATCCGCTCGTTCTCGGCATGGTTGATGCACTTAATGCCGAAGGGATACGGGCATTCGGGCCTTCAAAAGCTGCGGCCATCCTTGAGGGCAGCAAGGTTTTTTCAAAAAACCTTATGAAAAAATACGGCATTCCTACCGCACGTTATGAGACTTTTGCTAGTGCCGAAGACGCAGTTAATTACATTAAAAAAGAAAACAGTTTCCCAGCCGTTATAAAGGCAGATGGGCTTGCTCTCGGTAAAGGCGTAATTATAGCACAAAACCTTGAAGAGGCTGAACAAGCTGTTAAAGAAATAATGTGCGACGGCAAATTCGGATCATCGGGCAATCATGTCGTTATTGAACAATTCTTAAGCGGATTTGAAGTTTCCGTTCTTTCTTTCACAGATGGCAAGACTATTGTTCCTATGGTAAGTGCACGGGATTACAAGCGTGCGCTCGATGGCGATAAGGGGCTTAATACCGGCGGTATGGGCAACATTTCACCCAACCCCCTATACACGGATGAAATTGCAGAAAAGTGTATGAATAAGATCTTTTTACCCACTGTAGACGCTATGAACAAAGAAGGTCGGACTTTCAAAGGCGTTATATTCTTCGGGCTGATGGTTTGCAACAATGAACCGTATGTGATCGAATATAACGCACGTTTCGGAGATCCTGAAACGCAGGTTGTGCTGCCTCGGCTTAAAACCAATCTTCTTACAGTCATGAATGCTGTCATAGACGGCAGTCTTGATAAAATAAAAATAGAATGGGATAAAAAAGCCGCCGCATGTGTTGTAATGGCTTCGGGCGGTTATCCGGGTAAATACCAGACAGGTTATCCTATCACTGGACTTGACAGCGTCGCTGAGGATATTACCGTTTTCCATGCCGGGACAAAAATAACTGGCGGCAAAATCGTTACATCAGGCGGACGTGTTCTTGGTATAACAGCTATGGGTGAAAACCTTGATACTGCCCTCGATAAAGCGTATAAAGCCTGTGAAAGCATACATTTTGAAGGCAGTTATTTCAGACATGATATCGGAAAAACGCGTTAAACCTTGACTTGTAATATTCTATAATGTTATAATTTAAAAGAATCAGGGGTGCTGAGTGAACTCGGCTGAGAGGAAACCATTAAGGTTTCAAACCCTATAACCTGAGATGGATAATGCCAGCGTAGGGAGATTTTTAGAATACCAGGTGCGCCTTCAATATGGGCATAACGTATTATAAGAATTTTAGTCCGCTTATGGCTATCCATAAGCGGACTTTTTATGTATATTAATTATTTGGAGGAATATAAAATGAATCAAAAAACCAGAAGACTGGCAGAGACAGCCGTAATGCTTGCAGTCGCAGTAATCCTATCATTACCAATGCTGAAATTTAAGGGTCTGTGGGCAATGGGCGGCTCTGTCTCTTTCGGACGTTTTGTCCCCATTATAATAATCGGATACAAATACGGACCCAAGTGGGGCGCATTTACCGGTTTTGCACTTAGTGTACTGAATTTGCTTATAAGCGGATTCGCAGAGCTTCTAAGCTATGGTGTTTCGTGGCAGGCTGTAACTGCAAGCGTAATTCTTGAATACCTTTTTGCAAGTGCACTTATAGGTTACGCTGCTGGTCTATGCTCAAAATGGTCAAAAAAATCAGTTTCAGTATCACTTGCAACAGGTGCGGTTTTGGGTTTATTCTTACGCTTTTTATGCCTATTTGTTGCCGGTATCATTATCTGGGGTTACTGGACAGGCGGTCAGAAAGATACTTTTTTAGCAACAGTAATTTATTCATTCGTATATAATATTTCATATATGTTGCCTGAAACAATAATAGCTGCAGTAGAATGCTTTGTTCTGGCATCTATCCCCGCAGTAAAGAAACTGATTCAAGCAAAATAGAAATTTATTAAAACAACTTAAAAAATTAAAGAAAAGAACCTCCTATTGTAGAATACCTGCAATAGGAGGTTCTCTTTTACAACTTCTGAATTTAAGAATAAACTTTATTTAAAATAAACTGGATTAGTAAATGCTGTTTTTCCGTTTAAATCTGAAATTTCAATATAACCGAATGGCTGTTCTTCGCGTATAGGAAACTCTACATATGTAATGTCGTTCTCCGAGGAAGAGATATGCCCGCCGATGATCTTTTCATTTCTATGAAGGGCGCTTGCAATTGGCGAACAGTGCAAACAAAGTTTGCCGTCTTCTATATAATAGTCATATATTTCAGGCCCTGATGAACAGTAGAAATTACCTGTTTCAAACGAATCAATGATCGATTTGTATGATAAATCGGTGGCTTTTAAAACAGTAAAACCTCCAAGTGAGTCAGAACTTGTGCTTCTGATTTTATCAAAATTATGATTATCATCGGCCGCTATAGAATATGCTTTTCCGCCGTTTCTTATAAACAGTCCGTATTGCGTTGAGGAACAACCTGAATTTAAATGCATCTGTGCACTGTGATTATAAACTTCTATAGCCGTAAACCCATGAAGCTTTGATATTTCTTCAGATTCCACCATCGACCAAGACGGATGATTATAGTTTACAATAAACCCCGATGAAATTAATTTTTCAATCATTTTATTAATATGATCTGCAGAGTATTCTTCAAGCGAACCCTGAAACTCAGCTGTTTCAGGATTTTTTGCAATTGCGTTTAAATGACAGCAACGCTGATATGGCTTTGAATGATCGATAACATCAATTTCATAGCCGCATAGAGCGAGAAATTTATCGTCATTAAGTTCCTTATGGTTGATAAGCTTATTATGATCAGTGTATGCGACAATGCTGTACCCGTGAGATTTATAAAGCTCTTTTACCTCTTCCGGGGTCAGCTTCCCGTCAGAACAGGTTGTGTGACAGTGAAGATTGGATTTATACCAATTACCCTCACTTCTAATAAGATATTGTCTAGCCATTAACTCTCTCTCCCTTATTTGAAATATTGTATCCCCGCTTCAAATATTTTCTGATCTTTATTTCCAATAATGTTCTTGGCAACATAACTGCCCACACGCTCACTGTGAGCCATTTTGCCGAATACCCTTCCGTCAGGACTTGTTATGCCTTCGATTGCGTCTATCGAGCCATTAGGATTGAACGGCATATCCATTGTCGGCTTACCGTCAAGACCGACATATTGGGTTGCAATTTGACCATTTTCGGCAAGCTTGCGTATTGTCTCTGCAGGCGCAACAAATCTGCCCTCGCCGTGTGAAATGGCGATTGTATGAATATCGCCCGCATTGCATAGTGAAAGCCACGGCGATTTTACTGAAGACACTTTCGTATTTACCATCATCGACTGATGACGACCGATATTATTGAATGTTAATGTTGGAGAATCGGATTTTAGCTCTGTTATGCGGCCGAAAGGTACAAGTCCAAGTTTTATAAGCGCCTGAAATCCGTTGCAGATACCAAGCATGAGACCGTCACGTTGTTCAAGCAGTTCGGTGACCGCGTCGCGGATGCGTTCGTTTCTGAATATTGCGGCAATAAATTTCGCACTGCCCTCAGGCTCGTCACCGCCCGAAAATCCACCCGGAAGCATAACTATCTGGCTTTGACGGATGAGTTTTTCAAGTTCTTTAATTGATTCTGCAAGCCTTTCGGGCGAAAGAGTATTTATTACAAAAATATCAGCTTTTCCGCCTGCCCTCTCAAAAGCTTTAGCACTGTCATATTCGCAGTTTGTTCCGGGGAATACAGGAATAACAACACGCGGCTCTGCGACTTTGTTAGACGGCACGGCAGTGCTTCTGCCTGTAAAGGTATAATCCTTGGCACTGTTTAAGTCCTGTTTTGCCCTAGTTGGGAACACTTTTTCAAATACGTTTTCGTATTTACTCAGTATTTCTTCGAGATCGATATCTTCATTTTCAACAGCAATATGCCCTGTTTCTGTAACGGTTCCTACCTTTACACCGTTAATTTCCTTATCCGACTCAACAAGGATTGCACCATAATTCTGCTTAAACAGTAATGAGGTATCAAAGCCCTTGTCAAACACAAAACCGAATTTATTACCAAAAGCCATTTTAGACACAGCTTCAGCGATTCCGCCTGTGGATAATGCGTAGGCGGCACTAATGTCGCCAGAACCTGCAAGTTTATTTATATATTTGAAATTAGTTTTAAGGCTTTCAAAGTCTATTAATTTGTCTTGATCGTATGAAGGACTTATCAAATAAACGCTGCTTCCCGCTTTTTTAAATTCAGCGGTTATTATCTTATCTGCCTCTAATGTTGATACAGCAAATGATATCAGCGTCGGTGGCACATCAATATGCTCAAAGGTACCCGACATGCTGTCTTTTCCGCCGATTGCGCCTGTGCCAAGTTCGAGCTGGGCAGTCAATGCTCCTAGAAGAGCCGCAAAAGGCAGCCCCCATCTTGACGGAACCCCATTTGTGCGTGGGAAGAATTCCTGGAGTGTAAGGTAAGCCTGTTCATATGAGCAGCCAGCCGCGACAAGACGTGAGACAGATTCAACTACTGCATAAAGCGCACCATGATATGGGCTCTGAGAGCTTACATTTGGATTAAAACCGTATGCCATTACGGAAGCTGTTGTGCTCTCTCCTTTTAAGGCAGGAAACTTGGCAGCCATAAACGGTGACGGTGTGAGCTGGTATTTGCCGCCATAAGGCAATGTGACGCTTCCGGCACCGATAGTTGAATCAAAACGCTCAACAAGCCCTTTCTGTGAGCAAACGTTAAGGTCAGTTAGAGTTGATATCCATTTGTCTTTAATAGAACCGTTTGATTTTTCTTCAAACAGTTTATCGATCTTAGGATTGTCTATAACAACATCTGTATACTTAGGCGCACCATTAGTATTTATGAACTCCCTTGAAATGCTGACGATTTCCTTGCCGTTCCAAAGCATTGTAAGCCGTTCATCGTCGGTAACTTCCGCAACCTTTGTAGCCTCGAGATTTTCAAAGTTTGCAAGATCTATAAATCTGTCAGCATCTTCGGATGAGACGACAACCGCCATTCTCTCCTGCGATTCTGAAATAGCAAGTTCAGTTCCATCAAGTCCGTCATACTTTTTTGGCACCTTTGATAGATCGATAATAAGCCCGTCGGCAAGTTCGCCTATAGCGACGGATACACCGCCGGCGCCGAAATCGTTACAGCGTTTGATTAAAGATGTAACTTCTTTTTTTCTGAACAATCTTTGAATTTTACGTTCAACAGGCGGATTGCCCTTTTGAACCTCAGCTCCGCATGTAGCAAGGGATTCAGCGGTATGAGATTTTGACGAGCCGGTTGCGCCGCCGCAGCCGTCACGGCCTGTCCTGCCGCCAAGCAAAATTATAATGTCGCCTTTTACAGGTTCCTCACGCCTAATATTGTCTATCGGTGCAGCTCCTATTACTGCTCCTGTCTCAAGACGTTTTGCGATATAACCGTCGTGATAAACCTCATTAACATATCCCGTCGCAAGCCCGATTTGATTGCCATAAGATGAAAAGCCTGCCGCCGCGGTTGTTGTAAGCTTTTTCTGAGGAAGCTTGCCTGGAAGCGTCTCTGAAACAGCTTCTCTTGGATCGCCCGCGCCTGTTATGCGCATTGCGTGGTATACGTATGAACGCCCGGACAGAGGATCTCGTATAGCGCCGCCAAGACAGGTTGCCGCGCCGCCGAACGGCTCTATTTCCGTCGGATGATTGTGTGTTTCGTTTTTAAACATCAACACATAATCCTGCGGCTTCCCATCAATGTTAACTTTAACTTTTACTGAGCAGGCGTTTATTTCATCGCTTTCATCAAGGTTCTTTAAGATACCTTGACGCTTCAGTTCTTTAGCACCGATCGTTGCAATATCCATTAATGTCATAGGCTTTTTGCGGCTGACATATAACGTTTTGCGGATGTTTTCATATTTTTCAAAAGCTTTTTTGATGTACTGAGCCTTGATATCTATATTTTCGATTTCAGTCAGAAAGGTCGTATGACGGCAGTGATCAGACCAATAAGTATCAAGGACGCGTATCTCTGTAATGGTTGGATCTCTGTGTTCTGTATCTCTGAAATATTTCTGACAGAATAAAAGGTCCTGCTTATCCATAGCAAGACCATGAGAAGATAAAAATTCCTCTATTTTGGTTTCATTTAATGAATTAAATCCAGTCAGGGTCTCAACTTCGCTTGGAATGTCCAGTTTTTGCTTTAGTGTTTCATATGTGGAAAGCGAAGCCTCGCGGCTTTCAACCTTGTTAATAAGATAATCCTTTATTGCAATGAAATCACTGTCGCTGATTTCACCTTTCAGTACGTAAATACGTGCAGTCCTGACAATCGGGCGTTCCTCACACGTAATAAGCTCGATACATTCTGCCGCTGATGCAGCGCGTTGGTCAAACTGACCGGGCAGATATTCCGATGCAAAGATCCTGTGCGAACCGATGATTTCCGGCAATTCAGCGTATGTATCGTCTACAGGCGGCTCACTGAATACGGAATTTTTAGCAAGTTCAAAAACTTCGGCTGAAATGCCCTCGACATCATAGCGGTTAAAGATACGTACAGAAATAACAGAAGCAATCTGAAGATTTTGGTTTAAATCCTTACAGATTGCCTGTGCTTCAACGTTATATCCGGCCTTTTTTTCAGAGTATATCCGATAAACCATAAAGCTACCCCTTATATTTAATATATAATTATATATATAGAATATCAAATATTAAGGTTAAAAACAATGTAAAATCTTTATAAAAATAGAAGCTTAATTAAACGGTTTCTATAACTCCATAACAAAAGTCATCTTCCGACTTTGAAATGCGTACTTTAAGAACCTTTCCCCGGATATCAGTTTTGCTTGCGGCTCTTATCGGAATATAATTCTCGGAAAATCCTTCATACATATCTGTCCCGATTTCGCTTTCAAACAAAACATCAAATGTTTTTCCTTTTTGCTTCTCAATAATTTCAGCACGTATGCTTTTAGATACATTATCTAAAAAATGAACCCTTTTTTCTTTTTGTTCTTTTGTGATTTGTCCATCCATTTCCGCAGCTTTTGTGCCCGGTCTCACTGAGTATGGAAAAACGTGCACTTTCAGAAATTCCGCTTCACGCACAAAAGAGCATGTCTCTAAAAATTCCTCCCCTGTTTCACCCGGAAAGCCTACGATAACGTCTGTTGTAAACATTGCCTCTTCTCTTGCCTCTCGCAGCATAATGAGTGCGCGGTAATAATCTGAAACGCTGTATTTTCGGTTCATACGCTTTAAAACCGCATCGCTTCCGCTTTGAAGGGATAGATGATACTGGGGACATATCCGCTCGAGCGCAGATAATTTTTCTGTAAATTCTTCTGTAACGATACGGGGCTCAAGTGAAGAAAGCCTTACCCTAAGGTCAGGATAATTCCTTGCGGCTGTATTTAGTCCTTCAAGCAGGTCTATAAGTTGTTCACCCGTATCGTGTCCGTAAGAAGAAACCTCAATGCCGGTCAGCACTATCTCTTTATATCCTTTTTCAGCAAGTCCGTAAAATTCACTCACCGCATCGCTTATGAGCTTTGACCTTACTCTGCCGCGGGTGTATGGTATTATGCAGTAAGAGCAAAAGTTGTTGCATCCGTCTTCAATTTTGATATGTGCACGGGTATGCGAGTAAGTTTCTGTAATAAAATCGATTTCATACGGAATATAATCTCTATTGTCTGGAATATCAATTATTTTTCTGCGGTTCTTAAGTTCTTCTTTCGCAAGTTTTACAAGATCGTATTTATTTTCAGTTCCAACACAGATATCAATTTCTTCCATTGAAGCAAGTTCCTGTTTAGCAATCTGGGGATAGCATCCCGCTGCTATAACGACTGCCTCAGGATTTTGTTTTTTCGCTCTTCTTAACGCCTGTCTCGACTTTTTATCACTGACCGCGGTAACCGAACATGTATTTACAATATAAACATCGGCCAAATCATCAAAATCTACTATTTTAAATCCTTCATCTACAAGCCTTTGCATTATTACGTCAGACTCATACTGGTTGACCTTGCAACCCAAAGTCAAAACTGCTGCTTTCATTAATTTCCCTCCGCATTAGGAAATTTACATTTACCCTTGTTTTTTGTTTGTTTCTCTGATATTATAACAGTATAAATGCCACAAATAAATAACCATTTTATTTTTAGGGGGATGATTAGCATGAAAACTACTAACGTATTGCTCAATTCAATAATTGACGTCAAGGCGTTTGTTGCTATTGTATCGAAATATGACTTTGATATTGACCTTACTTCCGGCAGATATGTCGTTGATGCAAAATCCATTATGGGCATATTTAGTTTAGACCTTACAAAGCCAATAAAGCTTACTGCATATGGAGATAATGTTGATACTTTCTTTGAAGATATTAAACAATTTGAAATAAAATAAAAACAGGGAAGTTCAATTTCTCTTATGCATTAATGTGTCTGTAAAGCTTGAAGCCGTGAGGGTTAATCTCACGGCTTTTTACATTGGTTTTGCTTTTTCATGCCCGCGCTTAGATTTTCCCTTTATTTCAGGAACCGGTTTTACATCATTTTTAGGGATATTCATTCTTATATCTGATTCCGTTCCATGAGGTTCTCTGGGATCGGGTCTGCGCATTCCTGCTTTAGCCATAATGCTCCTTTACACATCGTTGTGTTTTATAGATTGTTTTTTGGCGTTTCTGCTGTTATTTTTGCTTTCAGCAGTAATAGGCGTTTTTCCATCAGCTTTTTCTATACGTGCCTTTTTGTTGTCTGGCTGACTGTCTTTAGGCATATTTATCACCTCAGTGTTATTATGCGAAAATCAATCCTTTTCTATTACAGCTGTAAAAGTTGCACCTACGACTTTTGCAAGATCCTCAGGCGATGTTTCAAGCTGCATACCTCGTTTTCCGGCGCTGAATGTAATAAGTTTCAAGTCACGCGCGGATTCATCAATAACAGTAGCATACTGTTTTTTCATTCCAATTGGAGAACAGCCTCCTTTGATGTACCCACTGACAGCAGTAATTTTTGCAACAGGCAGCATGGAAACAGATTTTTCAGAAACCGCACGAGCGGCGGCTTTCATGTCAAGTGTCGCCGCGACAGGGATAACAAAAACATACACATTGTTGCCGGCGCCAACTGTTAAAAGCGTTTTGAATACAGTTTCAACAGGTTTATTTACCATTCCTGCAACCGTTACGCCGTCTAAAAATTCATCAGAATCGTATGTAAATACAGAATAATCGATTTTAGCTTTTTCTAAAATTCTCATCGCATTTGTTTTTACTGC
Source organism: Bacillota bacterium (assembly GCA_030705925.1). Lineage (NCBI taxonomy): Bacteria > Bacillati > Bacillota > Bacillota bacterium. The sequence goes on along the minus strand of JAUZPM010000013.1, from coordinate 8,953 downwards.
CTGTGCCATTATATTGCCCTCGCTTTATTGTATAAATACTTTATTTTTCTTTTTATTTTAAAAACCAATCTGCATTTCCCACTGATGGCAAAATCCGCCGACCTTGAGCAGTCAAACTTTTTAATACAATCAAATAGGCTTTCACGATCACCGTAATATGCGGGAGGAGTATGCAGCCTTGGCTGCATAGCCTCATTTATACTGCATTTTCTTAAAAACAACTGTTCTTTTATCCCTGAAAGAATGTCAATCCCCTTTCCGCTGTTAATTATCAAAAGCGAAACTCCCCTGTTGTTATTAAGCAGTGATTCATCTATATTTTGTATACCCCAAAAATCGCCTATAGTTATGTCAGATTTCCTTTCTTTTGTAGAAAAGTTGCATTCATAACAACAAGGACGAATGGAAAGTCCGTTTGAAAACAGCCTTCCAAAAGAAGTATCTTTAAGCGGCAAACTAATTTTACTATTATTTTCAAACTCAGCTTCGAATGTTGCCTTATCCCAACCGTTTTTCTTGCTTCTAAAATTGATGCTCTTAATTTTAGAAGCATTTCTGTTTTCAAGTTCTTTCTTAAATTTATCAAATATTAATGGGCTTGGAACGCCGCTGCAAACAAAATCAATAGTGCAAAGATTTTCGTCATCGCCGCCTAGAAAACCGTAAAGTCCCTGAACTTCACATGGTGTTCCTGTAAATAAAACAGGAACACCGTTTTTTAAATATCTGCGAACTTCCTTGTATATGTCTTTTTTTTCGCTCTGGACGTACTTAGACCTTTTAAACAGATCTCTTTCTTTTCTTGTTTCTGCCACATCGTGTATTACATTAAAATCATCATCAAATTTTGCCCCAACTATAACTCCTCCGCGGTTTAAAAACTGCTCTGAAATTATATGAAACATACCCCCTGAGCTGCTATCCATGAGGATATTCTCGTCTAAAGCCCAAGCGGCATAAAACTCAGGAAAAGTTAACATATCTTGTCTAAAAGTATTTTTGAAAGGACAAACTTTTCGGCAAAGCCCGCATTCGATACAGTTTTTCTTGTTAACAGATGGATATAAAAATCCTTCATCGTCCTGTTTCATCTTTATACTGTCTTTAGGACAAATATTTGCACATGCCCCGCAGCCATAACATTGGGATTTGTTTTTAGAATCAAGATAAAAGTCCGGCATTCTATTGCTCCCTGTTAAATAAAGCATTTTTAAGGAATTTGATAGATATTTTTCTTAAATCATTAAGTTTTTTATAAGCGACCGTATAATCTATATGCTCATTTACATTATATTTTTCAGCATCCGTAATACAGCGTGAGCCGAGTCCCAGCTCTGAAAGCAGAGAATCTGTCCGGCTTCTGAACTTTGAATGCGGTATGCAATAAAAATCCTTATTAAATAAAATCGAAAAACCGGTTCCATGAAAAGAATTTGTTATGACAAATTCAGCAGACTCAATCAAACCAACAAACTCTTTAGGCCCTACATTCTCAAGCTGTATAACATCAATAAGGCTTGTATCGTTTTGATATGTAATTTCAACAATCTCAAGCCTCTTTTCTTTAGCTATGCGTCTTGCCAACTCATATATTAAATCATTTTTTTCAACTTTGTAAATAAGCACATAATCATTTAATTTTGACGGCTTAGCAATTTGTTTCCAATCCTCGCATGTTATAAGCAAACTCGGGTCTAAAACAAGCCGGACATCTAAATCTGTGTTTTCAGACAAATATTTTTGAAATTCTGCCTCCCTGACACTTATAAAATCAAAATTGCTTAATAGTTTTAATATCTCATTCTTTTCATCATCAGTTAAAAAATTGACTCCACGGCTTGCAGCATAAGAGATTTTTAGTGCGGATTCTTTTGCAAAATCACAATAGTATTCTCCTTTGATTCCACCGGTCAAGTCTTTATTCCATATCTGATCGCTTCCGCAAATGTATGCATCATAATCTAGCTTTAATAGATCTTCCTTTTTGCTTAAACATTTACCCGATATGCCTATATCATTCGTCATAAATCTATGAAATAAAAGCCACCTTTTATCGCGTCTGTAGTAACCGGTAATATGCCATTTTATAAACTTCAGCAATCCAATCAGGTATCCGTTTTTTATTATTGCGTCTTCCAGATTTTCTTTTCTATAATATTCGTATATCTCAGGCAAACGATAATCAATGACCTCGCATTTAACCCCCAGACTCCGGACAGTCCGGCAAAGCGCATACGCCTGAAGCATTGCGCCGTAATTATGAGCCATATGAAAAGTTAAAATTCCTACTCTCATATATCTTCCGCCTCAAATAACTTCTTTACCATACCTGCAACATAATTCTTATCGTAAGTAGGCTCATGTTCTTTCAGATATGTTTCAGCATCTTTTTTCAGTTCTTTATTTTGCAAAACCCTGCGCAGCCCCATTTCCAGCGCCGCGTCATCATTAACTACAATTCCCCCGTTTTCACCTATAACCTCCCGTGCTATACCGCAATCAGTCGATAATATTGGGACGTGGAGCACAGCACTTTCAGCAAGTACAATGCCAAAGCCTTCACTATGCGAAGGATGAACAAACCAGTCAGCCATTTTTAAATACGGATATGGATTCTCAATATTACCTATAAGTTTTACATTTATAAGACCAAATTTATCAATATATGACTTTAGCAAGCTGCGCATAGGTCCGTCGCCCACTAGCCATACCTCAAAGTGATATCCTTCATTCCAAAGCTTTCTGCAAATTTCAAGGTACCCGTCATAGCACTTAATACTATCGAGTCTTCCTATGCTTAATAGCAGCATTTCAGGCTTTTTTATGTTGACTTTTTCTTTAGATAACTTTTCGATTTTTTCTTTATCGATAATATTGGGAATTACCGATATTTTTTCTTTTTCTATTCTAACTGCTGAAACTAACCCGTCTTTTGATTTTTCAGACACAGCAATTACTTTATCAAAGCTTTCAAGTAAACGCTTTTCTTCACCTTTTTTAAAATAGCCATCAGTCCAGTGAAATGTAGAAAAGTCAGCGTGAATCCACGCAAACTTTCTAGAAGATTTTATTTTTGAGCAAAGTTTAGCGCAAGGTCCCTCTTTATATGAAACCGCAATATCATATCTATGAAACGCAATAAATAATCTGCGTCTAACTCTCCTTAACTGCCTTAATAAAAAATCGGGACACTCTCTTTTTAAAAATAAATATTTGTATTTTATCCTTCTGTCTAAAATTAAGTACGGATCTTTATGCCTGTAGATCGTTAAAACTGTAATATCAAACTTGTCTGCAAGTGCTTCCGTTAAAGCACCAAGGCTATTTTCTGTCCCTCCACCGCTGAGAAAGTCATTAATAAATAAAACCTTCTTCATACCTGCCCTCTTTTCAGCAACCTGTCTATTAAAAACGCCCGTTCATTTGAATTTAGAAGCACAAAGAAATTCACAGTTACAGTTAATATTCCGCTTACTGCAAGCGCTGCGAGCAGCAGTGTCCAACTTGTTGCCGGAATAAAATATTTCACGCTTAAAAATATAAGCGACGCAATTACATTGCCTATAATACACAAAATCAAGTCGTGGTAAAAAGTTTTTAACGAAATTTTAAGACATGCAGAGGCAAACGGCACGGTAAAAAATAAAACCACAAGCAGCGCAAGCATCGAGCTTATCCCCGCGACAGCATATATTGCTACATTTTGAGGTAATATTTTAACACATGTCACAACAATTATAACATTTAATATACTGCTTGATAAAAGCACCAGCGAGCTTGTTTTAACTTTATTCGTTATAGTAAATATATTATAAAGTGAGTTTACTCCGCTCGATAAAGGCATATGTATCACGGATAAAACTGTAAGGATATAAATTAAATTCGCATCCTGAGACGGCAGCCACAGCTTGTAAAACTGCTTCGAATATATGATAATAAATGCGAAAAACAGGCTGGTGAAGAAAGTCATTATCTTTACCGACTGTTTTGTCGTTTTTATTATTTGTTCGGTATTTTTGTGCGCATATGCTATTGTAAGCTCAGGGGCAAAAACCGAAACGATTGTCGCGGTAAAGGTAATGAAATAAGTCGGAAGTGTTTTTGATATATTAAGAGTACCCATTAAAGAAGCGCCAAGGAAAATATTTGTTAAAAGCAGATCCAAACCTGTATTTAAAATCTGGCTTAAGCGACTGAATGTATTCCAGACACCACATTTTAAAAGTTCAATAACAGCACAAGCATTATAGTATATTTTACTGATTTTTATATCTGGCGTAAGTGTTCTAGTAAAATGTATGTTCGTGAATAAAACAAACACAGCTGCAGTTAACGTAGCTATGTTTAAAAATGATATCCTAGCTGGCATCAATGTGAACAAAATAATGATTACTGTAACCCTAATAATATTCGACTGAATACTGCGCCATGATGAGAGGTATAGTTTATTCCTGACGAATGTTGCAACTCCAAAAACAGATGATATTAGCGAGATTATAAACTCGATTGTAGCAAGGAAAAAAGCGGTTTTAACGTCAGAAGTCAAATGTTCCGGGATGTGCAATATCAGCTGCAGATTAATTAAAAGCACTGCAGATATAATTAAAAAGACCAAAGATAAAAATAAATTTCCTATAAGCACTGAATTAAAATAAATATTTGCGGATTTCATATCGTCTTCGTGTATTTTTATAGTTATAAATCTTCCAGCCATTGAATTTAACGCTATAGTCACTATTGAGGCATAGCTGATAAAGTTTCCAATTAGCCCGATAAAACCATAAGCTTCCCTTCCCAGTCTGTCTATAATAAACGGAGATAAAAAGAAACTTATACCAAAGCTGACCGAAAACATTATAATATTCGAGGCAAGATTTAACGGCATGTATTTTTTGCTCATAGCGACCTCAATTTAAAAACTTTAAATTTATTATATAGTAATTTTTTGATAATCACAATAAGCATTAATGCATCAAAAAAGCGGGAGTTTTTTAACTCCCGCTTTTGATGTCAGCTATTATTTAGAGGCTAGGATACGTGAAACCATTGCAAATAGTTCAGCACGTGTTATGCTGCGTTCAAGATGCAGACAACCGTCATCATACCCGCCTATGACGCCTGCTTTAATTAATACAGCAGCGCCGCTTTTAGCCCAATCAGGAATACTTCCTTTATCGGCATATCCCTCAAGCTTAGAAAGATCCGCATCAGAGTTACCCATTGCCCTGCCGAGCATTGCGACAACCTCAGCTCTTGTCGCTGTATTTCGGCCGTTCATCATGCCGTCTGTTCCTAGCATGATGCCTTTTGCATTAACTGTCGCAAGATAATCTTTTGCCCAGTCGGATGAATTATCACCGTTTGCAATTTCTCCTGTCACAACCGGAAGGTTAAACACGCCGGTCAGGATCTTTGCAGTTTCCTCTCTGGTAATATTAGAGGAAGGTCTTAATGATATGCCGTTATCTGCTGACTCACCGCTTATAATTCCCACGTTCAAAAGTCCCATTGCATAATCATATGCCCAATGTTCAGGAGCAATATCGGTAACGGCTGTCCCCCCTGAAAGTGTAACGGTAATATCTTTAAGTTCTGTCGTTAGTCCTTTATCCTGTACTAACACACGATAGGTATATGTCCCGGCTTTTCCTTCACGGATCGTTATTTTCCCATCATTTGCTTTTGCATACGCGATCTGTTTGTCATCACCGCTGTTAAAATGAGTATTAACTGCTGGTTCCCTGCTTACCGCAAAGGTTAAGTCTTTTCCGCTGTAAAGTTTATCGCTTAAAATATTTGAAACATCGATTACCGTATTAAGACCGTCTGTTGTGTAACTTGGCGCTATATTATCATAACGGGTTCCGCTTCCGGTATCTCTGAAAGATGTGGTTGAAAGGTCAGAATATAAAATATCGCCGCCATTTTCGTTTATTGATGTAAGAATCATCATCGCAATATCACGTGCAGCAACATAGTTGATTGTTCCATCCTGTAAGAACCAGTTGCGTGACAGCCACGGGATATTGTTCATATTATCATTCATTGTTTTATATACATCAATAAGTGCAGACGAATCATCAAGAGTTATCTCATGCAACGCCTTAACATAATCGGCGAGATAGCCATTTATTTTCGCATCAGAGGATGCGGGAGGCGTCACAATAATATTTAGATCAGCTTTAGTTTTGCTTAGCAGAGCCGTAACATCTGCCTTATACTGTGCAACCTTGTCGGCCGAATGCTGATATCCATCCTTATAAACGTCCGGAACTTCCGGCATTATGATGTAATATTTAATAGGATGACTGCTGTCTGGAGTATTTGGTCCGATTAAAGTATTAAGATTTTCGGCAAAATATCCTGGCGTGGCGTCGGCCGTCGAGAAGTTCAGCACACGGTTTTCATATACAGAAGCAGTCGATGTGCGGTTTCTAATGCCGTTTTCCAACTGCCTTGAAAGGCTTCTGCCACCGGTATAGGTGCTCATGCCGAGCATTTGATTTGCTCCTATGATACCCCAGTCTATTGATCCGCCTACAAGTTTTTTGAATGTTCCGCTTACTGATCCATCAGAAGAATAATCGATTTTCGCAGCAGGTCTTATATCAACATTGTTTAAATAATCTTCCCCGTTAAGACTGCAAACTGCGCTGTTTTTGGGATCGTAAATGCCAATGCCCTTCATAATGCTTGTTGCCATAAGCAGGTGACCTCTGCGGTTCGGATGGGTAGGGTCTGTATGGAAATTAGCTACGTTATTTATCGGGTCAACGTCACGCTCCAACATAAACGGTTTGAAAAGATCAACATACTGAAGTCCCTGTTCGCGAACAATATCCAGATGAGTATAGTAGATCTGATTTACAGTTTCATAATTCGCCATATAATCCATTGTGTATGTTGAGCCTCTGGGAACAACAGTCAAAAGGCATATTTTCGGAACTTTTCCGTTGATATTGCGAAGCTTGTCTACGATTGTGTTGAGTCTTGACTTGAATAGTGCAATGTCATCAGGTTTGATTGCCCCTCTGTCATTCATGCCGATATTTATAAATATGACGTCCGGCTCAAACTGCAAAGCTTGCTGCTCAATACCTACTAAAACGTCATTAGTTTTTTGACCGCTGACACCAGAGTTGACAAATACGTCATTCGATCTGCCCATCTCAACTTTTACCCGCTGTTCGAGCATCTCAACATAGTTATTCATAGCCCCAGTATGTGAGAAGTTATGCGTTATACTATCCCCTATAAACAGCCAGCGTAAAGGTTTATCTGAAGAAAGTAATTCAGAGAAAGACTTACCGTCAGTCGAAACTGTGTAAGTATCAGATGTTACATCACCGGATGTAAAATAGTAATCGATACGCCCAAGAGATGCGAATTTATCCGAAGCCGCGTCAGCAGTAAATACAGAATACCCGTCATTTTTTTCTGCTGCACTCATATCAATCGTATCAAACTTACCGCTTCCCGCAAGTCCATAGTGCAGTGTCATTGTATCTGCACTTTCGCCTATAGCAGCAGATAGTGTAGTATTTTCGCCGAGGTTTGTCACCTTGGGTGACATGTGATAAATATGTCCTGCCTCGGGTGCCTTAAAGGTAAATGAGGTCGTATTCTCAGCAATATTTCCGGATTTATCTTTAACAGAAACGGTTAATTTGTAACTGCCGGGCAAAAAGTACTTGTCATTTATATTACACCAAAGGCCAATATCAGACACGCCCTTGGCCGGAACTTGTCTGTTAAGGACTACCGTGTCACCCTGCTTAATCGTAACAACTCCGGAAGACGGATCAATCCCAAAATCATCAGACAGTTTTGCCGAGACATAGCCGGTAAACATTCCGGAAATCGCCTTTCCGTCTGCGGGGTAAATATCACTGACTACAGGTGCTACCTGGTCACTTACTTTAGCAGTGTAAGGGTTATCCCTCGATCCGGCATACGTTTTATTGCCGCCGCCATCTGAAACCTCGATATAATATTCAACTTTTGATGTGCCATCAAGTTTCACCTGAGGAATCTTTGTTGTTAAAGTCGCAGCAGTTTTATCTCTAGAATCGTCAAATGTAAAATCATCTTCAACAGACATCCAATCGCTCATCGAATCAGTCTTATAATATACACGTCCGACCCTTAGATCATAGTCATCTTTAACTGATGCGGTAATATTGGCACTTCCGGGTGATAAAACAGCCGGTGGGTTAAAAGTGATTTGCGGTGCTTCTTTGTCAAAAGAATAAACGGGCTTTTGCCAGTTGTAAATCTTGCCCATGCTGTTATCAACATTGCTGTTCGACATTTTCATGCAGCCGTCGCCCGCATATGTTAACAGATTTGACGCACCGCTGTCGACGGAGCTTGTACGATAGTATTTAGCATATGACACTATATCATCAGGATTTTTGACGACTGACTGAATATTTGAGCCGTCAATTTCTGCCGTCTTTTTTAATACATACAAAAAGATACGTTTTGAATCGCTGGTGCCGTAAATCCCGAAATTCGTCAAATAAAAATTGCTTCTGTTAGGATCATATTTATCAGACGGGGCTGCTGTAGGTCCCTTGTCTGCCGGCCACTCTGCGAGAACCGATTTATTAGGATCCGCATAGAGCACAACATTTGCAAGATTATCATAATTAAGTGCTTTGAAACTGTCTACATCATAATTTACTACACTAGGAAGGTATTTGACCCAAACCGTCCATGCCTCTCCGGCCTTCATTGGTATTTCTGAAGGCTCTTTATCAGTATTGCCCCACATAGTTGAAGTTTTTGTTATGTCGTTAATATTTGTAAAAACAGTATCTCCTGTAAATAACGGGTCGTCCATTTTACCTGAATCAACTTTTTCGCCAATCTTGTAATCCTTCAAATTAAGCGTATGCCCTGATGCATTATAGATCTCAAGAGAATCATATGCATCGTTGTTCTGCTCATT
>JAUZPM010000012.1 GCA_030705925.1 Bacillota bacterium | reverse complement strand
GGGCGTGCTTGACCTTGTGACTACTGCACTTTATACAGCAAAAAAACTCGGTAAGAACACATACTTTGAATTTAAACAGGATAACCTGGCTGAAATAGATAGGAAAGCACATGTTCTTGATGTTTTAAAGAAAACAATTAAAAACAACAGTTTTGAACTGCACTATCAGCCATATTTTAACATTCAGACGGGCGAGCTTGTCGCTTTCGAGGCTCTGTGCCGGGTCGTAGACGGGAACGACTATATCGCCCCTGAAGAATTCATAAAAATTGCGGAAGACAACAATGTCATTTGGGAAGTTGATAAGAGCGCGATGGCAGGCGCGTGCAAGATGCTTGCGGTTTTTCAGGATATGGGTATCAGAACAGGCATATCTGTAAACGTTTCACCGATTTCGTTCATGAATCAGGAGTTTATACCTGAAATTGAAAAACTGCTTAAACGATATAAGATATTTACAAATTCTTTGATGGTAGAACTAACTGAAACTGCTTTCATTGAATCGTTTTCCAGGGCAAAGGATGTTATCACTGCACTAAGCGAGCTTGGAATAAGACTTATGCTTGACGATTTCGGAAAGGGCTATTCAAACCTGCTTGCGGTGATGAAATTGAATGTAGATACCCTTAAATTTGATAAATCGCTTATTGACGAGATAGAGGATATACGAAGCAACATTATAGTCAAAAAAATGATTGAGATTGCAGATACATTCAATATGAAGGTCATAGCCGAAGGTATTGAAACTCGTATGCAATTTGAAGAATTAAAACGCATGAATTGTACGATGGGTCAGGGCTTCCTATTCGGCAAGCCGATGGCATATGAGGAAGTGTTTCCTTTTATAAGATCGCACGGCAATATTCTTGATTTGGCTGAATAAAAATTATAATATACAATAGTGTAGTGTTGATAACTTAAACCCAGTTGTCAAAACTGCACTTTTTTTATTTATTGCTTAATGATCTTCACATTGAAAACTTTGTGATAAATAAATTATTTAAATATTTATGTAGCATTTTCCTTACCTCAGGGGTGTTTGTAGTGAAGGGAGGATTTGAATGTTGAAATCACAATCATTACTTAAGGATGATTGCGCAGATAATGTTATAAAGTTTTATGCCGATATGGTTTACCGTCTTGCTTTCGCTCGCACAGGAACGAAAAGTGATGCCGACGAAGTATTCCAGGAAGTTTTCATGCGGTATATTAAAAAGCAGCCAGTATTTGAAAATGAAGAGCATCGCAAAGCGTGGCTTATCAGGGTTACGATAAACTGTTCTATTAAGTTATGGAATTCTGCATGGAAAAGAAAAACCGAACCTTTGACAGAAACCATTCCTTTTGAAACAAAAGACGACATAAACCTTAATAATGAATTGCGGCAATTGCCGAAAAAATACCGTGAGGTTATACACCTGTTTTACTATGAAGATATGTCGCTTGCTGAAATCAGTCAAGCATTAAACCGAAAAAATTCTGCGGTGAGAACACAGCTCACCCGTGCGAGAGCATTGCTTAAAAATATGTTAAAGGAGGATTTCGATGTTTAAAGAAAAATATAAACATATGATTGATCAAGTTCATCCGGGCGATGAATTGTTGTGCGGCGTTTTGAAATCAGCACATATTAGCAGCAAAAGAAAGATTTCATTCTTTTATAGACCGGTGGCGGCCGTCATAGCAGTTTGCATATGCATGTCTCTGACTGTCCCGGCGCTTGCGGCAAAGGTAGAACCGATCTATAAACTTATTTATACGGTTTCGCCTGGAATAGCCCAGCTTTTTGCGCCAGTACAGAAATCTGATGAGGACAATGGTATTAAAATGGAAGTGTTATCTGCTTATATCCACGGAAATGTAGCCGAAATTTATATAACAATGCAGGATTTATCAAAGGACCGCATTGACGATACTACGGATTTATTCGACAGCTACTCCATAAACCGCCCGTTTGACAGTTCAGCTTCATGTCAGTTTGTTAATTACGATGAAAAAACAAAAACCGCGACCTTTTTGATTTCAATTACTGAATGGAAAAACAAAAAGATAGCGGGCGATAAAATCACTTTTTCCGTAAAAAAGTTTTTAAGTCATAAGAAGAATTACAGTGATGTCAGGATTCCGATAGATCTTTCGTCGGTTACAGCTGCAGAAGACACCAAAAATGTAAACGCAATGGGAGGCGGAGGAAAAGATTATGAAAGGTATACGAATAAAGGCAAAGCAACTGTTCTTAAACCGTCAGAAGCAATTTACGGATCGCCTGTGGATGATATTGGCGTGACTGACATAGGCTATATTGGGGGTATGCTTCATATACAAATGGGACTTGGCGATCGCTTGAAAAAAGACAATCATGGTTCTTTCTATTTGAAGGATGTCAATGGCAATACTGTAAACTGTAATTGTAATATATACTTTGCGAACAAATATGAAGAGCAGGGCAGAATCGACTACTGTGAATATGTGTTCGATATTCCGCGAGAAGAGATCAAAAACTATACACTTTATGGGGATTTCAATACTTCAGATATGTTAACGTGGGGGAACTGGAGAGTTACATTCCCTCTTGAGCAAGCCGAATAATATTATTACACACAAGCAAACGCCTCATTCCCAAAAAGTTTATTGGGAATGAGGCGTTTTTTGGCGTTAAGCTTGCTTTTTATGGTGTCTCTTTTGCTTTTGTAGGTTTGCCTATTTTATATTTTCTTTTTCAGATACTTATTTTTTGTGGCTATACCACCACGTATGTGCCGTTCATTTTTGTTCACGTTAAGGACCTTTTGAACCTGCGTATACAATGCGCGGTTTATGTAAAACAGCCTGTCGGTGACGTCCTTGTGGACGGTGCTTTTGGAAACGTCAAAAACCTGCGCCGCCTGCCTCACCGTCGCGCCGTGCTCAACGATATAAAGGCCAAGCTCCACTGCCCGTCTGTCAAGCGATAACTTCAAACAAACCCCCTCCTCTTTACGTGTCTTACCACAATATATGCGGGGAGGGGGTTATAATATTCTGTGTGTTAAGATTATTTTGTCTGCATCATTTTATTTACCGCGCTGACGACAGCTTTGATGGAAGATTTGCTTATGCTGCCCGAAACGCCGGCACCGTAAAAAGAAGAACCGTCAGCACCCGAGATATGCATATAGGTAATAGCTCTGGATTTTGAGCCGTATTCGAGAGAATGTTCGCTGTAGTTTGTGACCTCAAATGTAATGCCGAACTCGTTCATCAGCGCTTTGCAGAATGCGCTCAGAATACCGTTGCCGCAGCCGCTGATGTTTTTCTTTTCACCGTTTACGGTTATAACTGCATTGACTGTACTGTCGTCGCCCTCGGTTTCACCCTCAGCGTAGCTTTCAAAGCCTATCGGGTTTGAAAGATTGATATATTCATTTTCAAACAGATGATATATCTCTTCCGGAAGCAGCTCTTTGTTCTGACTGTCGGAAACGCGGGTGACGATTGAACTAAAATGCTGCTGCATGATTTTAGGCACATGGAGACCGTAGCTGTGTTCGAGAATATATGCAACTCCGCCCTTGCCGGACTGGCTGTTTATTCTGATGATCGGGTCGTAATTCCTGCCAACGTCCACAGGATCGATCGGAAGATAGGGGACTTCCCATCGGTCGGGATGCTCTTTCATTTTGTTCATGCCCTTGTTTATCGCATCCTGATGCGAGCCGGAAAAAGCGGTGAAAACAAGCGAACCTGCATACGGATGGCGTGGGTGAACGCTCATATTGGTAGATTTTTCGTATATTTCGACAGCGTTGTCAATGTGGGAGAAGTCAAGGCACGGGTCGATTCCCTGAGTGTACATATTCATTGCGATATTCATGATGTCGGCATTTCCTGTGCGCTCGCCGTTTCCAAAAAGCGTGCCCTCGACACGATCAGCGCCGGCGAGAATGCCGAGCTCAGATGCCGCAACCGCACAGCCGCGGTCGTTATGAGCATGGAGCGAGATCAGAACGTTCTCACGGTTTTTGATATTGCGGCACATATATTCGATCATATCCGCATAGATGTTTGGTGTTCCCATTTCAACGGTTGAGGGCAGGTTGATTATGACTTTTTTATCTGCCGTCGGCTTCCAGACGTCTATGACTGCGTTGCATATTTCGGCTGCATAGTCCGGCTCAGTGCCGGTGAAACTTTCGGGGGAGTATTCAAAAACGAACCGCTCGCTGCCGTATTCTTCTGCAAGCTCACGAATAAGTTTTGCTCCGGATACCGCAAGGGCTGTGATTTCGGGTTTATCCTTGCAAAATACGACATCACGCTGAAGTGTAGAGGTTGAGTTGTAAAGATGGACGATCGCATGTTTTACGCCGTTTAATGCCTCAAAGGTTTTGCGGATGATATGCTCACGCGACTGCGTCAATACCTGTATGGTGACATCGTCGGGGATCAGGTTTTGTTCGATAAGAGTACGGGTAAAAATATATTCAGTGTCAGAAGCGGCGGGAAAGCCGACTTCAATTTCTTTAAAACCCATTTTGACAAGAAATTTGAAAAAATCAACCTTTTGTTCAAGATTCATAGGAACCTCAAGCGCCTGATTGCCGTCACGGAGATCGACGCTGCACCAAATGGGCGCCTTTTCGATCTGCTTATCAGGCCACGTGCGGTCGGCAAGTCTGATGGGCATATACTGTGTGTATCTTGTGTAGTTTTTCATACGTATTACCTCCGTTTTCAATATGTAAATATAATTAATTGCAATAAAAAAACGCCCTTCGCCTCATAAGAGACGAAAGACGTAACTTCCGCGGTACCACTCTTGTTTGTTCCAAAAGGAACACACTTTAAGGTACGGGTCATAAAAACCGATACCCAGCCGAAATAACGGACGGCATCCGACTGCGCCTACTTTGTTCAGTGAGCCACTCCGAGGTGAGTTCAGCGCTCGCTTAGACACTGTTTCACACCAACCAACAGCTCTCTTAAGTCTGCAATGAATGCCTACTATTCCTCTTCAAAGTGTTTAAATATTTGATTAGTATTCTAACTTTAACATAACTTAACATCATTGTCAATCTTTTTTTAACATGAAATTTCGACGACACGCAGGTCTTTTGAAAGCGCATAGGCTATGGTGTTCTGAGTTCCGCCGGACGTGCCATTGTAAACTGCAATGAGCACGGATGAGTTATCAACCATATAACGGTTTCGCATCTGCATGACGCCGGGCATATAAACGGGGCTTATTACCGTCTTTTTGTCGCATCGCTCAAGTATGCTTTGATATTCTGTACGCATATGTTTTGACCATTTGTCTGCCTGAGAGGGGCAGGGAATGGCGGCTTCGAGCGTTATCTGCGGATATTCACGGCGAAGCGTCAGCACCTCGGCTGCCGCCCACATGTCGACACCAAGCGCCATACCTGTTATAAAATGAGTTATGCCGTTCAAAATTTCATATTCTATTGCACTATGTATTCGATCACGTATCTCATAGCATAACGGGCTGTCAAAGTCGTACCCGAATTTGAATTTGTCGGGACGGTGTCCCGTGAAAGCACAGGCTGTTTCTCGGCTCATATTTTAAGAAGTCCTCTTATCATAGCATAAATCATTGGAATGAAAGCCGCCGGAAGCATGTTCGCAACGTTAATTTTTTTGATTCCGAGCATATTGATACCGATACAGAATATCAGAGCTGAGCCTACCATCGAGGTCTGGGACATGAGCGCATCTGTTGCAAACTGCTTGAAAAACACGGCACATACCGTAATAGCGCCCTGATAAAGAAATACAGCTACGGCTGAGAGCATAACTCCAGCGCCATATGCAGAGGCGAGGATGAAGGACATTATGCCGTCTAGCACGGATTTTGCATAGAGGGTCGTTGGATCTCCGGCAAGCCCGTCCTGTATCGAGCCCACGATTGCCATTGCCCCGACGCAGAAGATGATGGTGGCGTTTACGAATCCGTATGAAAAATTGGTTCCGCTTCCCCGTGAGAGCCTTGCTCCGAGAGCGTTTCCTACTCTTTCGAACAAAATGTCAAGTTTTAAAAGCTCGCCGATCACTGTTCCTATCACAAGTGATAAAATAAGAAGCAGTATGCCGCCGGATGAGATCACCCCGGATGCTTGCGCGTGAAAGCTGGCGGAAAGCGTTCCGGAAATGCCGATGAAGGCGACAGCTATCCCCATTGCGTCTATAAGCGAGGTCTTCATTTTTTCCGGAAGACCCTTTTTGACCGTAAGCCCCAAAAGCGAGCATGCTATTATAGCCCCCGCGTTTACAATTGTACCTATTCCGTGCATTTGTTCCCCGTTTCCTCGCAAATATATAATGTATGCGGTATTATTTTTGAGTATTCTGGCCAAACTGCTTTAAAAGCTGCTGTTTTATGTCCCAGAGCTTTTCGGACAGGTCGACATAAAAGCGGTGTGGATTGTCAAAACGCAGCACTTCATCCCACAGCTTGTCTATTTCGGAAAGACAGTAATTCCTGATCTCCTCAATATTTGGCTGTTTGTAAACAAGCTTTCCCTTTTCAAATATCTGTTTGTGAAGGGGGACAGCGTAAAAGTCCATTAAGGTCTTACGCTTCCATGTATAGTCCGGGTCGAATATTTCAAGCGGCTTAGTATCGTCGACAACCTCGTCGTAAACACAGATAAGGTCGGCAATTGCCTTGTTGGTGTCCCGTTCAAAGAGGCGGTAGGGCTTTTTATAATGCGGATTTGTGATCTTGGTCACATTTTCGCTGATCTTAATTTTGGGGATGATTTCACCCTTGTCATTTTCGACTGCGGCAAGCTTGTACACTCCGCCGAAAACCGGATCGCTTTTTGATGTGACAAGGCGCTCGCCTACGCCGAACGCGTCGATATATGCGCCCTGTTCCAGCGTGTCGCGGATGATGTATTCGTCAAGCGAGTTGGAGGCAAAAATAAGACAATCATTGAATCCTGCCTCGTCCAGCATTTTGCGGGCACGGCGTGAAAGATATGTTATATCACCTGAGTCTATCCTGATGCCCTTAGGACGAAGCCCCAGTGGCAGGATGACTTCGTTGAATGCTTTAATTGCGTTTGGAATGCCGCTCTTTAAGACGTTATAGGTGTCGACAAGCAGTATCGTATTTGAGGGGTAAAGTCTTGCGTAAGCCTTGAACGCCTCAAGCTCGCTGTCAAACATCTGAACCCAAGAGTGCGCCATCGTGCCGGAAGCGGGCACTCCGTAAAGACGATCGGTTATTGTGCACGCCGTGCCGCTGCATCCAGCGATATAAGCCGCGCGTGCACCAAGAATTGCGGCGCTAGGCCCCTGTGACCGGCGTGAGCCGAATTCGCTGACAGCTCTGCCTTTTGCGGCGCGAACAATACGACTTGCCTTTGTTGCGATAAGGCTTTGATGGTTAAGGGTCAAAAGCAGGAAGGTTTCGACAAGCTGAGCCTGTATGGCAGGACCACGTACTGTAAGTATCGGCTCACCCGGAAAAATAGGCGTGCCCTCAGGCACTGCATAAACGTCACATTCGAAATTGAAGTTTTTGAGGTAATTTAAGAAATCTTCACTGAAGGTATTCTTGCTTTTAAGGTATTCGATATCTTCGTCATCGAATTTGAGGTTTTCAAGGTAATCGATGACCTGTTCAAGCCCGCAGGCGATTGCAAAGCCGCCGCCGTCTGGGATGTCCCTGAAGAATACGTCAAAGTATACGATCTTATTGCCTATGTTGCTCTGAAAATAGCCATTTCCCATTGTAAGCTCATAAAAATCGCACAGCATTGTGTAATTCTGTGTTGTGTTGTTGTTCATTTCCCTATCAGTCCTTTACTTTAACCAGTACGCGTTTGCCGTTGTTGTCTTCCGTAATTTTTGCAGTAAGTCTGCCGTTATTATAGAATGAAACGGTTCCGTCAGACTGGATTTTTTTCTCAAGCCGTATCAGTTTGAAGTCATCTGTAAGTATATATGAGAGGTTATACTCTCCAAATTTATCATATGGTTCATATATTGGCGCATTGGGAGCGATTGGCGTAATGAACGGCACATCAGGCTTATTCGCCGCTGCCTGAACTGCGCCTGTCAGCGCCCAGTCGCTTTCGGTCACTCCGTGTATATGTTCATGGTAAGAATAATTCTGTTCTTTAAGGTAAGAAGGGCGGACGTTAAGTATTACGGCATTCTGATCCTCGCCGTACTTTTTAAGCTCGCCAGTTATAGCGTTAACTACTTTGTTGTCGTTTGAGAATGTGTCTTTGTAATCAGAAACCTCGCTGACTCCGGCAACTGTAAATATGAAACAGAGGGCTGTGCAAACACATGCAGTGAAAATGCCGCCATGCTTTTTGAAAAGCGGGGAGACGAGTGAAACCAAAGCCGAAGCAGTTATAGCAAGACCGGGAAAGCTCATAACCGCGCCCCGCAGAGATACCCAAGGCTCTGCGGCGATAAAGAAAACGAGAAGCGGCAGCGCGGCAATAAAAATTCCGCACAAAAGTGCAACAGAATGGATACGAGTGTGATTTTTTTGATGACCAGATCGTACTGACATTATATATACAATTATGCAGAGCGAGATAAGACCAAGCAAAAATAGTGTGTTCGGCTTTTTAATTAGAATGTCCATTCCGCGTTTAAAGCCGGTGGTGTATAAAGCGACAGGCGCGCTTATAAAAACCGATCTAAGCTGATCCAGCAGCCGTGGGAACAGATCTTCGAAATAATACCTGTTTACGGGAAAAGCATAAGTGAGTTTTCCATCGTACAGGCTGCTGTTTTTGAAAAACATCGTAAAACCGAAATATATCCCGGCGTTCAAAACAGTTGCTAACACGCCGGTTATTAGTGTTTTGAGCTTTTTGGAAGAATAGAGCGAGAGAACAAAGAACAAAACCGCAGTAAGCGGCATAGTCTGCTCGTAAAAGCCGAACGAGATCAGCTGAAACAGCATGACAAGTAGTATGTTTTTAGTTGTTATTCTCTCAGAGTATCTATCAAAGTAAAATGCCGACAGCGCGGCGAAAAACAGACCACCCACCACCCTAGACGAAGCAGATACCCAGTAAGTGCCTTCGATATTGAGCGGGAACAGGCAGTAGAACACTAAAAATACAATTGTCAGGTGCAGTTTTTTATAAAAAATATGATAAAAAATAAGTCCGCTTATCGCATACAATACGGACAGGATTGTGACAGCTATAATAAGTTTTCCCCAAAAATGAGACCATAAAAGATAATCAAGACTTCCGGAAATAGGACGTGCGGCAAAAAGCCCCAATTTATGTGCAAGCTCGAAAAAAGAACTGTTGAAAGAGGCGTAATTGTGGTATTGGATATAATCGTCAAGCTGTGGATAATATGTAAATCCGAAATAGACATAACGGAGCACGACCATCGAAAAAGAGAGCAGAAACAGTGGTATGTAAGGATTTTTTATGTTCTTTCTGGTCATATGTCAGATCCACCTTTTGCGGGAAATCTTCGCTCGACTGAGCGGCGAACTGACGCGGCATCGCGCAGGATACGATAGGAATCACGTACCACATGAACGCTTGAAGTACCGTGGTTAAGTATTACAGCCGCGATCTCCTCGATCTTATAGCCCATCCTTTCGGCTATCATTAGGACTTCAAAATCAAATGCGTAACCCTTGACGGTCACTTCACTGAATATCTTTTTTGCAGCTTCAGCAGAAAATAGTTTGAAACCGCACTGTGAGTCATCAAAACCTAAACCAAGAACGCGGCGGAGCATAAAAGAAAAAGTTAGTGAAGCAGCCCGGCGTATTGGCGTGTATTTTTTTAGGGATTCCGGGTGGATATGTCTGTTGCCGATGACGATATCCGCTTTTGATTTATAATAGAGTTCTAAGGCATCAGACAGCATGCCAAGCCCATAAGCAAGGTCGGCGTCGGTATAGGCTATTAAATCGCCTTTGGCGGCAAGAACGCCTGTTTTAACGGCTTGCCCCTTGCCCTGATTCTTGTTATAGGACAAAACCGTTGTGTTGAATCCTGAATATTTCTGTGCAACCGAAAGGCTTTGATCGGTGCTTCCGTCGTTTACTATGATTATTTCAAGGCCGCCTTTTACCTCGCGGCTCTTTTCTATGCATTTTTCTATAGTATCCGCGATACGTTTTTCCTCGTTATACATCGGGATAACAAGAGAGAGCATGACGTCACTTCCTTTACTTAAGCCAGAATGGGTGTCTGAAAATTAGAGAAAATAAGATAAGTAGTACAGGCTGATGCAGAAGATATACCCAAATCGAATGCTTGCCAAAAAAGCTTACCACCGGGACGGGTTTGGACGAATAAAACCAGCGGGGCATCTCGCCACGCACAAATATTCGTCCTGCGGAAGCACCTGCAAAAAACAGAAAGACGTAAGGGAAGAGCGGGAAATAATCCGCGGCTGTAAACGTTATTGTAGTTAACCCGAAGATAAAAAGATAAGGACTATCAACAAAAGGAGCATTTCTGTATATATAATAACTCAAAAAGAACAGGCTTGTCCACACAAAAAAGGAATATTTACCAGTGATGTTAATCCGAAGTTTCTCAAGAAGCGCGAAAATAATTATTGATGTACCGATCATCTGCAAAATACCGAAATAAATCGGTTCGTACGGATCTGCGATAAGAGATGCAGCCGTTACAACGAGACCAGCAGCAAGACAATATATCCCTCTCCTGAAATTGCTGTGTGAAAAAAATGACGTTGAGCCTGAAATAAAGATGAAAAGACCTGAAAATATGAATTGCAGGACAAAAAAGAAAAGTGTATTTAAAATAGGGAAGTTAAATCCATAGAATGCGATAAGATCATACATGCCGTGGTGAACCATCATTAAAATAAGGGCTGTGCCTCGGGCAATATCCAGAAGTTCTATGCGTTTAACTCCGCTTTTCATGCGGCCTCCTTTAGACGTTGAATCTGAACAGTACTACATCTCCGTCCTCAATAATATAATCTTTGCCTTCGCTTCGATAAAGACCTTTTTCCTTAGCAGCTGCGATTGAGCCGCATTCGATAAGATCTTTATAAGCTACGATCTCGGCACGGATAAATCCACGCTCAAAATCTGAGTGTATCTTTCCTGCGGCCTGCGGCGCTTTCATTCCTTTTTCCACAGTCCACGCGCGCACTTCTTTTTCACCAGCTGTTAGATAGCTTATAAGCCCCAGCAGAGAATAGCAGACACGCACCATACGATCAAGACCCGACTGTTTTAAGTTTAAGTCGGCGAGAAAAAGCGCCTTATCCTCATCGCCAAGTTCACTTATCTCCTCTTCTATCTGAGCGCAGATGGGAAGCACCTCAGCTCCCTCTTTTTCAGCCTGCGCTTTTAGCGCGAGATAATGCTTGTTATTATCTATGTTGTTTCTGAAGTCCTCTTCACTCATATTAGCGGCATATACCACTGGTTTTGATGTCAGAAGAGATACCTGATTCATTATATCCTTTTCTTCTTTGGTATATTCAACGCTGCGCGCCGGAAGGGAATTCATCAGCGCGGCGTGAACGCGTTCATATAACTCGAGCTCTATTTCAAGCTTTTTGTCACCTTTCAGCGCTTTTTTCGTGCGGTCGATCCTGCGCTCAAGCATTTCGATATCGGCAAAGATAAGCTCAAGATTTATTGTTTCCATATCGCGTAGCGGGTCGATGCTTCCGTCAACGTGCGTTATATTGCCGTCCTCAAAACAGCGGACGACATGAACGATCGCGTCAACCTCTCGGATATGGGACAAAAACTTGTTTCCAAGACCCTCGCCCCTGGAAGCGCCCTTAACAAGCCCCGCAATATCGACAAACTCGATTATAGCCGGAGTGACTTTGGCGGGATTGTACATTTTTGAAAGGACATCAAGCCTTTCATCCGGAACTGTAACGACACCGACATTCGGCTCTATTGTACAGAAAGGATAATTAGCAGATTCCGCTCCTGCATTTGTTATTGCGTTAAAAAGTGTGCTCTTACCGACGTTTGGGAGGCCGACTATTCCAAGTTTCATACATATCTCCTTATGTTTTACAAAAATTTATATTTTGTTAACGATTTCGAAAAAATAATATATAATAATTGAAATAGAAAAACCGTTAACCCTCGATATCTTTTAAAATTATAAAACAATTTAAATGTCAGGGCAACAGTTTTTAAGATAAATAAAGGGGGCGAAATTAAATGGAGAGTTATAAAATCCTTGTTTGCGATGATGATAAGAATATATGCGAACTTTTGCGTATCTATCTCGTAAAAGAAGGGTACTCTGTTATTATAGCCAATGATGGACAGGAAGCTGTGGATCTGTTCAAGCAGAATAAAATTGATCTTGTGCTGCTTGACATAATGATGCCAAAGCTTGACGGATGGCAGGTGTGCAAGGAAATAAGGAAAACTTCTCAGGTTCCTATTATTATGATATCAGCAAAGGGTGACACATTCGACAAAGTGCTCGGACTTGAGCTTGGTGCCGACGATTATATCTCGAAACCTTTTGATACAAAGGAAGCTGTTGCACGAATCAAAGCTGTTATGCGCCGCACTAACAATGAAAAGAAGGAAAATGAGATAAAAGAGGTGATATATGAAAATCTTGATATCAACCTTACGAATTATGAGCTGAAGGTCGCGGGGAAAACAATCGACACGCCGCCAAAGGAAATGGAGCTTTTGTATCATCTCGCCAGCAACCCTAACAAGGTTTACACCCGTAACCAGCTGTTAGACGAGGTTTGGGGATTTGATTATTTCGGGGATTCACGGACTGTCGACGTTCATATTAAGAGGCTTCGTGAAAAACTTGAGGGAGTCTCTAAAAAATGGGAACTTAAAACTGTTTGGGGCGTCGGCTATAAATTTGAGGTGCTCGAGTAAAAATGTTTAAACGCTTGTTTACCAAATATGTTGTAACATCTATGGTAATAATCCTTGCAAGTTATCTTTTCTTAGGGTGTTTATTGTTGGTGTTCACACAGCGCTATGTAATAGCTGAAAAACAAAACACAATGACTTCAAATCTACAGATCACAAGCGGTCTGGCACAGGCATTATATACTGACCAGATTACTAAAAACATGCAGCCTCTTTACTATTCCTCGATCGACCTTTTGGCAAAGGCTTCAGATGCCGTTATCACAATAGTTGACGCAACGGGCACTGCTGTTTATTCGACAGATGTCAATATCCTGCGTTACAATGCCCATATAGGACAGGGCATAATGGATAAGATAACAAACTCAGAGCAATATCGCGAAGTCGGAACGCTTGACTCTTTATATAATTCAAGAAGATTTTCGATGGGCGTGCCAATTCAGAATTTACAGGGGCAAAGCGTGGGCGCAATATTTATTTCGACATCCGCCGGCGGATATTCGGAACTTATTACAGCGCTTATGAAAATCTTTTTCGTGGCGTCGCTTGTAGCACTGATGCTTACATTTTTACTCATGTTTATGCTTACAAGACAGCTTGTGAAGCCCCTTAACGAGATGAGCAGAGCTGCAAAAAGCTATGCAAAAGGAAACTTTGACACTCGAATTTCCGTGACCGGTAACGATGAAATATCAGAGCTTGCCGGCGCGTTCAACCATATGGCAGACTCGCTTGCCCATCTGGAGGGTATGCGCAAAAGCTTCCTGCAAAATGTTTCTCATGATTTAAGAACGCCTATGACAAGTATTTCTGGATTTATCGATGGGATGATTGACGGAACGATACCGCAGGAACAGTATGGCTATTACCTCACTATCGTTTCGGATGAAACAAAACGACTAGCCCGGCTTACCAGAACTTTGCTTGATGTCTCAGAACTTGAATCGGACAACGAAAAGTTCAACTTGGAAGATTACGATATATGTGAAAGTATAAGACGGGTTCTTATTAACTTTGAAAACCGCGTCGTTTCTAAGGATATGAAGCTTAAAATCAATATGCCTGAAGAAGAAGTGCGGGTTTACGCGGATATAGATGCCACTCACAGGGTAATATATAATCTAATTGATAATGCTGTGAAATTTTCATACCAGAGCGGTATGCTTACCATTTCGATTGATAAAACCGATAAACTTGCGCGCATTTCCGTACGCAATACAGGGATTGGCATAAGTGCGGCGGATCTGCCGTTTGTGTTTGACCGATTTTTCAAATCAGATAAATCGCGTGGGCTGGATTCAAAGGGTATCGGACTTGGACTTTACATTACAAAGACGATAATAGAAAAGCAGGGAGGAACAATTACGGTCAATTCAACTGAGAATGAATACTGCGAATTTGTTTTTACACTTCCGCTTTCTGCTCAAAATGAAAAAGGAGGAAATTAATATGTATAACGAGTTTGATAATAACGAAAAAGAAAACGAAGCTGACCGTCCCGACGAAAACAAAGTGATGGACACGGGGGACTACACAGTTACGGACGGCACAGGCAATAATCCTTCAGAGGAAAAAACAGGTGGCGCCAAAACGCCTGAATCGGTTGAGAGTCCTGCTCAGAATGTTGATGCTAACGTCGACAATGCGAGCAGAGTGACTAACAATGGCGAACCGATAAACGGCATCAACATGAATTACAATACCCCCGTAAGCAACAGCCTGAACTACGGTGGGGCACCATTTAACGCAGCTGACAATGCGGTGGAAGGTGAAAAACAGAATAATGAAAACGTAAACGGAGTAAATCAGAACAGCAATTACAATTATAGTTCAGTAAATGGCGGCACTAATAATGCTCAAACCGGCGGGAACGGGGAAACGCCGAACGACTTTCAGGGTATGCCAAGATATACCTATTCATATAATCCCGCAAATTCATATAACCAGGCAAATATTCCACCTAAAAAGAAGAAAAGCGGTCTTGCAATATTTTCTATTGCAATAGGTATATTTATCGCATTATGCCTGCTTGCTGTCAGCGTTACAGCAATAATTGCTTCGGTAAGAGGCAACAAACTGCCAACAGCTAAGACACCGGGGACGGCTGCAAGCGATTCAAACAAGAATGCAAAAAATTCAAACGGTCCTTCGCTTAGTATCAACGAGAATGCTCCGACAGGTACCTCCTCAAGCGGAAGCAGTTTGAACAGCGTTGACATTGCTAAAAAAGTTCGTCCATCGGTTGTTGGAGTTCTTTGCACCAGCACTGACCAGGGAGTGGGAACACAAAGCTCAGGTTCAGGCATCGTTATGACTGCAGAAGGATATATAATAACTAACGCGCATGTTATTGAAAATGCACAGAATATAAAAGTAGTTGATTTTAACAAAAAGGAATATCCAGCTCAAATTATCGGACAGGATACTCAGACAGACCTTGCGGTTATCAAAGTCGACGCGAAAGACCTAAAGCCAGCTGAATTTGGAGATTCTGATAAGATAGAAGTAGGACAGGCAGCAATGGCAATCGGTAATCCTATGGGAATGGAACTATTCAGCTCTGTGACTGAGGGCGTTATTTCCGGTGATAAAAGAGAAATTTCTTTAAATGGGCGAGTGGTTGAACTTATTCAGACAGATGCATCTATCAATCCTGGAAACAGCGGCGGACCTCTGGTTAATCCGGCAGGTCAGGTTATAGGAATAAACACCGTTAAAATAACACAGTCGTCTTATGAGGGCCTTGGATTCGCAATCCCGATTAATTTTGCAAAACCGGTAGTTGATGAACTTATCAAAAACGGTTATATTACAGGCAGACCTCTTATTGGCATCAGCGGTCAGACCGTTGATGAGTCGATGCAATACTTCAACATGCCTCTCGGAGTCTACGTAATGCAGGTTGATCCGACATCTGATGCATATACAAAAGGTATCAGAAACGGTGATATTATTACCGCTATAAACGGAAAAGAGATTAAATCTATTGAAGAACTCAATACCGAAAAGGATAAATTAAAAGCTGGCGATAAGGTTACGCTTAAAGTATATAGAGCAGGAAAAAGCTATAACGTTGATATTTTGTTAAGCGAAGCTAAGCCGACGAAAGCACAATAGAACATAGTAACATAGCTAAACACAAAGAATAAGGGACAATATAATGTCCCTTATTTTTTTTCCATATTGGGATGATTCTGGACAATTTTTTAATACGTTTATTAATATTGCATAAAACGTTACTTGCCATTTTTACACAATAATTTGGCATATAATTAGCGATATAAATAGATTAATTGGGCATAGTGCACAATATAATTAAAAAAATATTAATAAACTCTTGATTTTAGTGCGAATTTATATTATCATTATGACAAATCGATACAAAAACTTTTGTACAAGTTTTATGGTAAATTTTCATTTTACATAGTTATAACAATTTGTTGACCTTATTTGACATATGAATATATAATTGAATTTAACCGCAAAGAGATTTCTGAGTTTTGTGAGTAGTTCGCCATCTATGACGTCTATTAGGGAATCTCTTTTTTGGCGTAATACGCATTTTTTATGCAAATGGAAGGAAGAATCAAATGGATCTGCAAGCACTATTAACCGATTTAAAGGGATGTCCCTGTGGAAGGGAACACACCGTATCGCTAAAGAAAGTGGAGATCTACAGCGGAGCTGTACATAACATGGGCAATATGCTAAGAGAACTCGGTTTTCCTGACAGACTTCACGTTGTGGCTGATGAGAATACTCTCTCCGCATCTAACGGGCTGATCCCTTCACTTGAAAAAGCCGGATTCAAAATCTCTATGACGCTTTATGATGATATGCATAATGCTACGAGTGAAGCGCAGGAGCAGATTATGGTAGAATCTGCTGACGCCGGGGCTATCCTTGCGGTAGGAACAGGATCGATCAATGACATGAGCCGTCTGACCGCGTTCAAGAAGGGCATTGATTATGCCATATTCGCTACCGCTCCATCAATGGATGGGTTTGCATCAACTGTTTCAGCAATCACTGAAAACGGATTTAAAAACACGCATCCGGGCAAATCGCCAGTAGGCATATTTGCAGACTGTGATATTTTGGGAAGATCGCCTATCAGACTTAAGGCTGCCGGTTTTGCCGATATTATGGGGAAATATACCTCTCTTGCAGACTGGAAGATCGCAAACCTAGTAACAGGCGAATATTACTGTAATGCAATTGCTGATCTTACTGTCAAAGCCGTAAATAAATGCAAAGATCTCGCCGACAAGGTTTCAACAAATGAGCCTGAGGCGGCGGGATCACTGATGGAAGCACTGGTTATTTCAGGAGTTGCTATGCAGCTTGCCGGAAATTCCAGACCCGCATCTGCCGCGGAACACCATATCTCTCATTTCTGGGAGATGATGTTCTTACGTGACGGAATCAAAGAGGAGCTTCACGGCAAAAAGGTCGGAATAGCCGAAGGAATCGTTGCCGACTACTACCACAGGATCGCGCAGCTTGAAACGATCGTTACAGCATCAAAGCCGTTTCAGGTCGCTGATATAAAAAAAGCTTTCGGTGACGCGCTTGCAGCTGGTATTATACATGAAAACACCCCTGATCCGCTTGATGAGGTCGACACTGAGAGACTAAAAGCAGTGTGGCCTGAAGTGAGAAAGATACTTCTCGATCTGCCGTCATCGAATGAAATCAAGGCTATTCTTAAGTCAGCTCATGCGGCGACAGAGCCATTTGAGGCCCATGTCGAAGACGATCTTGTTGAGAAAGGTATAGTTTACGGCAGATATGTAAGACGCAGGCTTACGGTGCTGCGTATGTCTGATCTTATTGCTAATTTTTCATATAAATATAACGGATAAGGAAGTTAACCATGACAAACGATTTAAATAAATTTTCAACTCTTAGATTTTTTATGCTTGATATGGATGGAACCATCTATCTCGGAGACGAGTTGCTTCCCGGAGCAATGGAGTTTTTAAATCAGGTTAAAAAGCAAGGGAAAAAATACATATTTTTGACAAATAACTCATCGAGAAACAAGAAAACTTATGTTGAAAAACTTAACCGTCTTGGGATAAAGGCTACAACGGAGGATGTTTTCACTTCAGGCGATGCAACTATTATTTATTTAAAAAGGCAAAAGAAAAATCCCTCTGTTTATCTGCTTGGAACGCCTGACCTTGAAGAGTCATTTGAAAAAGAGGGTATTAAACTTGTTAAAGGCAGAGGCGGCAAGCCGGATTTCGTAGTTCTTGGTTTTGACCAGACACTCACTTATGAAAAGATTTGGGTTGCCTGTGATTATTTAAGGGAAGGGGTTCCCTTCGTTGCAACTCATCCGGATTTCAACTGTCCGCTGCCCGGTGATAAATTCATGCCGGACACCGGCGCAATGATAGAAATGTTCAAAGCCGCAACAGGTGTTGCTCCGCTTGTGATAGGAAAGCCGACAAAGGGGATGGTCGACAGTGTTATTGACAAGTACGGAGTAAAAAGAGAAGAGATCGCAATGGTAGGAGACAGATTATACACCGATATTGCAATCGGGGCCAATGCCGGGATTTCTTCGATTCTTGTTTTATCCGGAGAAACTTCAGAAAAAGAATACAATGAGCAGAACAAGTTTAAAGCCAGCTTTGTATTCGGCGGGGTAGGGGATATGGTGCCTATCCTGTAAGTATTTAGAGTGAGAGAATAATTTTATAAATATTTTGAGGTAAGGAGGGTTTTTAATGACAACAGCAGTACGCGGGCGTGGGAAAATGATAATCGGTCCGAGCGGAAAGCCGATTCCTCGCAAAAAACCGAAGCCGCTTCACAAAGTTCTCGAGCCGTATCTTTTCCTTTTGCCTGTATTTGTTTTTATAATCATGTTTTCATACTACCCGTTTGTAAAAACAATTGCGTATTCGTTAAGCCGAGTTGACGTCAGGGGAAACATCAGAGAATTTATCGGTTTTGAAAACTATTTAAATGTCTTTAAAAGTAAGGACTTCATAAACGCTTTAATCGTTACATTGAAGTATGCGGCAATGGAGCTGCCATTTGCGGTGGTTGTTCCGCTTTGTCTTGCTTTGCTTGCAAACAGAAAGAGGCTTTTTTCCAGCGTTTATGAGACTATGTATGCAATGCCTATGGCTGTGTCAATGTCTGCCGCTGCGCTGATATTTAAACAGCTGTATAATCCGAAAGTAGGTCTTGTGAATTACTGGCTGAACATGCTTGGTATTATGTCAAATAAAACAGATATCAACTGGCTTGCAAACAAGACATATGCATTGCCTTCTCTTGTATTCCTTGCCGTATGGGCGGGGGTCGGTTTCCATTATATGCTGCTGCTTGCTGCCGTAAGGGGCGTTCCGAATGATCTTCTCGAAAATGCTGATCTTGCAGGTGCAAACGCTTTTCAGAAGGTCTGGCATGTGACGCTTCCTATAATATCTCCAACGCTGTTCTTTGTATTCTGCACCTGCACTATCGGTTCACTTATGGTTTCGTCTCCGATGCTTATTCTTACAAGCGGCGGACCTAACAAGACCACAACTTCGCTTATTTATTATATCTATTCTTCAGGTTTCCAGAGCTCAAACTATGCTCTCGGCGCAACGGTGAGCATACTTGCGTTCTTACTCACCTTTATTTTCGTTTTCTTCAACTTCGCATATGAAAAGAAAGGGGTGTTTTACGGATGAGTTCTGAAAAACTTAGGAAAAAAGCAAATTACTATGCCGAAGCAAAGCAAAAGGGTTTTCGTTCGTACATCTCTTCTTTAATCAATCTCGCAATCGGATGCATAATCGTATTCCCAATTTTTTATGCATTTATGGGCGGCTTTAAAAACGACGCTGTCTTTGACCAGTATCCGCCGACCATACTTCCACAGTCATTCGCCTACCTTGAAAACTTCAATACAGTTTTGTTCCATTCATACATTCCGCGTTTTATGCTCAACTCACTTATCATTGCCGGCATTGGAACACTCATACGTCTGATAATCGGAACGATGGCCGCGTTTTCATTCTCGTTTTTTGATTATGCAGGCAAGAAATTTTTATTTTTTGCAGTGCTTGGAACTATGATGATACCTGGTGATGCGCTTCTTATTTCAAATTATCTTACTGTTACACATATGCATCTGCGTAATACCTATATGGGAATAATGATCGTATATTTTGTTTCCGCGACACATATTTTCATGTTCCGCCAAAACTTCATGACGATCAGCGGTTCGCTGCGTGAAGCTTCAATGATCGACGGGTGCGGAAGCTTCAGGTTTTACACGCAGATATGCGTTCCAGTATCCAAACCGGTTATCACCTCACTCGGTATTTCTTCATTTGTTGGTTTATGGAACGCTTATCTATGGCCTCTGCTTGTCACAGATAAGCCGATGATGAGAACGGTTCAGGTCGGAATAACTATGCTGTCATTCCCTGAAAATCCGAGCAAGGCGCCTGTTTTCGCGGGTATTGCTATAATTCTAATACCGTCAATATTCATATTCCTGTTCTTCCAGAGGAATCTTGTTCGCGGTATCACGGCGGGATCTGTTACAGGCTGATTATGTTAACAATAATGAGCATAATAAAAATTAAATCTTTGAATGGAGGCTGTTGGTTATGAAAAAAATCATTTCACTTGTTCTTGCAACCGCGCTGATAGTAACACTGTTTACCGCATGCGGAAGCAAGGATGAAGGCGCGACCACTACAACCGGCGGGGTTACCACAGTTACTATGTGGACAGCTTTGTCCGGAGCAACACTTGATGTTTTAAACAGCATTGCCGCAGATTTCAACAATACTGTCGGAAAAGAGAAGAACATCAATGTTCAGGTTATAGCTCAGGGCAGCTATACAGACACTTCAACAAAAATGAAGGCTGCGCTTCAGGCTGGAATTAAAAGCGACTATCCTGATATCATCCATTTGAATTCAAACGGTGCGTTTGATATTAAGCAATCGCCAGACGTTGTATGGGCTGATGACATGATAGCAAAAGATAAGAGCATCGATATGAGCAAACTCAATAAAAATGCTCTTCAGGCAGTTACTTACAAGGGCAAACTGCTTGGTCTTCCGCTTTCAAACTCATCTATCGTTCTATACTATAACAAGGATATGTTCAAAGAGGCAGGACTTGATCCAGAAAAACCACCTGTTACTATAGCGGATTTGGCTGATTATGCAAAAAAGCTTATGAAAAAAGACGGAGCGAAGATCACACGCTATGGTATTTCCACACAGCCGGGCATCTATCAGTTATCCTCTTGGATACCTATGCAGAAGACAAAGACTTTCCAGACTGAAAAAGAAGACGGCCGTGCCGGACTTCCTACAAAAGTCATATTTGACACTGAAGGGACAATGAAGACCTTCTTGACAGAATGGAAAAAGGTCATCGACACCGGTGCCCTTGACTGTATGGATACAAGCCCACGCACAAGCTTTGAGGCAAAGGGCACTGCAATGTATACAGAATCTATGGTTCAGCTTAGAACTCTTGAGAAGAATCAGGTCACTAACGCATCTGATCCTTCAAAGAAGATCGACATAGGTATCGCGAAATTTCCACGCGTAAATGCAGAGAGCAACCCCGGAACAGCTATCGGCGGCTCTGCAATATTCCTTCTTAACCGCGGAAACGAAAAGACTCTTGATGCCGCTTGGGAGTTCGAAAAATACCTGACCACTCCTGATGTTTGCGCTAACTGGTTCATTAAGACGGGATATTATCCCCTTAACAATGATGCTTATAATAATCAGGCACTTAAAGATTTCCTTTCTTCTGATCCTAAATCACAGATTCCTCTGAATATTTTGAGTGATTCTAAGGGCTATGAATATATGCAGGAGCCTTGGGTTCCGTCCTATGATGATTTTAAAGCAGCTGAAATAGATAATATCGTAAGCCTTTCTGAGGGCAAACAGGATATAGACACAACAATTAAAAATATAACCGAAAAGTGCAATACCTTACTTTCGGATTACGCAAAATCAAATCCTGAGAAATAATCAGATTAGAGCCGGATGGAATCTTTCTGTCCGGCTCTGCTTTTGAAAATTTTTGAGTGAGAGGGTCATAAAAAATGCGTTTATCAACATCAACCAATCTTTTCGGAATGAAAAGATTTAGCGAAGAATATACACCGTATATCGAATGCTTGCACCGCTGCCACAAAGCCGGTTTCAGAGTCATGGACGCTAATTTCTGCCCGGTTCTCGAAATCTATAATGTTTTGAATGAGGAAAACTGGAAAGATTATATCCTGCGCCTGCGTGAGGAGAGCGACAGCCTTGGAATGGAGTTTACCCAATCGCACCTGCCCATCTATTGCTTTTATCCTAACGGAAGAGAAATAGTTACAATGGAGCAGTTTATGACGCTGACAGAGCGTTCGATAATTGCAAGCAGTATACTGGGTGTAAAATGGGCGATCTTGCATGCTATTACCGATGTAGTCAATAATCAGCACGATAATGCACAGAGCAAAAAGACGAATCATGAATTTTATTCATCTGTTATTGAATTTGCAAAGAAGCATAATGTGGGCATTGCCATAGAGAACATGGCTGAATTTTCACCTCAAAAAATGAAGCGCAGATATACCGCGACAACGGAAGAACTGATAGATCTTGTGGATTCGTTTAACGATAAAGACGTTCAGATATGCTGGGATTTCGGTCACGGCAACCTTATGTATAACGACCAGTGCGCTTCACTGCTGAGTATAGGAAAACGCCTGAAAGCTACACATGTTGATGACAACAGGGCAAATCACGACGCTCACTTGCCGCCCTTTTTCGGAACAGTAAACTGGGAAAAGATCATGCCGGTTTTAAAACAGATTGGTTATGAGGGAGACTTTACATATGAGATCCACGGGCTTAACGACAGGATGCCTGACGTATTGAAGGATGAAGCCGCTAAGTTTTCTTATGATATCGGCATGTATTGTCTGTCGCTTGCCGATAAATAATTTAGTGGGATGAATTGTTAATACTGGAATTTGCGAATATGGGTTGACACATTTTAAAATTGTGTATATAATAATAGTGAACTTAATATATGGCGAGAGAATTAGAGCCGTAGCAAAAATCATCACGTTTGTGCTGCTTTTTGTCACGGCTCTTTTTGCATTTGTTTATAGACTTTAGAGAAAATAATAATGGAAATGCTCAAACCAGACAATACAGGGTTAATGCTATTTTAAGTAATCCTGTGAAACTTCAATAATGACGCAACTAGATGCGACAGAAAAATTATTAGGAGGTTTTGTATGGTATATGATGTTGCAATCATAGGTGCAGGGGTAGTCGGCGCTTTGACTGCAAGAGCACTGTCAAGGTACAACGTATCTATCTGCTTGATCGAGAAGGAAGACGACGTTGCGATGGGCACTACAGCTGCAAATTCTGCAATTGTCCATGCCGGGTTCGACGCTGAACCTCACACGCTGAAAGCGATACTCAATCGCGAGGGCAGCATGATGATGGAACAGGTTGCAAAAGAGCTTGACGTAGAATATAAAAACAACGGGGCGCTTGTTCTGTGTCTTGAGGAAGAGCTTTACCCAAAGCTCAAGGCGCTGTATGAAAGAGGAATAGAAAACGGCATCGAACGGTTATCAATAATATCAGGTTTGGAAGCAAGAGCCTTAGAACCAAATCTTTCAAAAGAAGTGTATGCTGCGCTTTATGCAAAAACTTCTGCTATAGTAGGTCCTTATGAGCTTGCGATTGCGGCAAGCGAAAATGCGGCGGACAACGGCACTACGGTCATGCTTGGAACAGCTGTTGAAGCTATCGATTATTCAAAGGGTATATTCAGTATATCAACTGAAAAAGGAACTATTGAGTGCAGATATATTGTAAATGCCGCAGGAGTATATGCTGACAGCATAGCGTCAATGATCGGTGATAATTCGTTTCATATCCGTGCCAGACGGGGCGAATACATGCTCATGGACAAATCGGCAGGAACACTTGTAAAACACACGATCTTCCAGCTTCCGAACGCTCTCAGCAAGGGCATTCTTGTAACACCCACTGTTGAACACAACCTTCTGGTGGGACCTACCGCTGAGGATGTTGACGATAAAGAAAGCAAGGCGACGACTTCTGAGGGGATAGGACATGTCCTGGAACAGACAAAGCGTATTTTGCCTGATCTGAATTTTCGGGATGTGATCACATCCTTTGCCGGGCTTCGGGCAACTCTGGTTCCAAAAGGGGATTTCATAATCGAGGCTTCACATGTCCATTCACATTTCATAAATGTTGCGGGAATAGAATCGCCAGGTCTTTCCGCGGCACCTGCAATTGCTGAATATGCCGTTAAAATCCTGAGGGCACAGGGACTTAAACTGTCTAAAAATTCCGAGTTCAATCCTATTCGCCGTCCTGTCAAACGGTTTGTTAACATGAACGAGGCAAAGCTTAAAGCAGCATGTGCTGAAAATCCGCTTTATGCAAAAATAATATGCCGCTGTGAGAAGGTCAGCGAGGCGGAAATCGTTGATGTGATTCACAGAAATGTGGGAGCAAGAACGCTGGACGGCGTTAAAAGGCGCACTAGAGCAGGCATGGGACGCTGTCAGGGCGGTTTCTGCGGACCTTCGGTCGTCGACATACTTGCACGTGAACTGGGTGTAACGCAGGATAAGATCACAAAAAAAGGTAAAGATTCGTGGATTCTCACGGGTCGATCCAAATAGGGGGGATAGTTGTGGAAAAAACTGATTTACTGGTTCTGGGCGGCGGACCGGCAGGGCTTGCAGCCGCGATTTCCGCATATGACAGCGGTATCCGCAGCATGATCGTTATAGACCGTGAAACAGATGCCGGCGGCATACTGAAACAGTGTATTCATAACGGATTCGGTCTTCATGTGTTTAACGAAGAACTGTCCGGCCCCGAATACGCCTGGCGTTTTATTGAAAAGGCGAGAGAAAGAAAAATAGATATACGCACAGACACTATGGCAATAGACATGACTTCAGACAAGAAAGTCACTGTTGTAAATCCCGAAAAGGGGCAGTATAAAATCCAGGCGAAAGCTATTGTTCTTGCAATGGGATGCCGAGAAAGAACACGCGGCGCGCTCAATATACCCGGTGAAAGACCTTCAGGCATATTCACAGCGGGAGCGGCTCAAAAATTCGTAAATATAGAAGGATATATGCCCGGCAAAACAGTCGTAATCCTTGGGTCGGGGGACATAGGGCTTATCATGGCACGCCGTATGACGCTGGAGGGCGCAAAGGTAAAAATGGTTTGCGAGGTAATGCCTTATTCAGGCGGGCTTAAACGGAATATCGTTCAGTGCCTCGATGATTTTGACATACCGCTTAAGCTTTCCACAACAGTTGTGGAGGTTCACGGCAAAGATAGGCTGACCGGCGTTACGATCGCAAAAGTTGATGGAAAAAGAAATGTGATTAGGGGTAGCGAAGAATACGTTGAATGTGATACACTACTATTGTCAGTGGGTCTGATTCCTGAAAATGAGCTTGCCAAGTCTGCCGGTATCACGCTTGACGCTGTAACCGGAGGCGCTGTGGTGAACGAGTTTCTTG
This sequence comes from Bacillota bacterium, assembly GCA_030705925.1. Classification (NCBI taxonomy): domain Bacteria; kingdom Bacillati; phylum Bacillota; species Bacillota bacterium. The sequence goes on along the minus strand of JAUZPM010000012.1, from coordinate 15,946 downwards.
AGACCTCTGTTCCCGGGGTTTTTGCCGCGGGAAATATCCTTCATGTGCATGACCTTGTAGATAATGTCACAGCTGAGGCAGCAACAGCAGGCGCTAACGCTGCAGCATTCATTGATGGCATCAAGCTTCAGTCTAAACAGGTGATCCATACAAAGGCTGGCGGACGTGTTCGCTATATTGTTCCCCAACGCCTTGAACTTCCACTTCCTGAAGGCGACAAGAAACAGCGTTTTTACTTTAGGGTCGACAATATTTACCGTAATGTACGGGTAGTTATCGAATCAGGTGATAATACGCTTTATCTTGCCAAAAAGCCGGTTGTCGCGCCAGGTGAAATGGAACATGTGGATCTTCCGTATGATAAACTGCGCAAACTGAACAATGACATTACATTCAGGGTAGAAGCTGTGGAGGGCTGAATATGAGAGAGATCAGAAAACTGCCGTGCATCATATGCCCGGTCGGCTGTGAGATCACAGTTGTTCTTGAAGACGGTAAAGTTGAGAGTATTACCGGCAACAGCTGTCGCCGCGGTGAAAAGTATGCGGGAAGCGAAGTGCTGACTCCGGTCAGAACGCTTACCACTACTGTAAAAGTGCTAACGGACGGAGGAGCAAGGGTAATTCCGGTGAGAACGGAACAGCCCATTCCTAAGGCGATTCTATTTGACGCCATGAGAGAGATAAATAAAATTACATTGAAAGCGCCTGTTAGAGTGGGAGAGGTCGTTTTAAAGGACATTTTAGGGACCGGAGTCAATGTAATTGCCACATCAAATTTAACATTGGGGGATTAAAAAAATGGAAAAGAAGAGAATCAGAGATAGTTTCGGTCAAAATCCCATAATTGCCGCTGTACGCAATGAGGAACATTTAGATGCCGCGCTTTTGTCGCCTGTATCCAATATATTTGTGCTGAATGCTGATATATTGAATGTTGGAAGACTTATCAACAAGATAAAAAACAGCGGAAAAAACGCGATTTTGCATATTGACCTGCTTGAGGGGCTGGGACGTGACAATAAAGCTGTTGACTTTATTATTAATAATATACAGCCTGACGGCATAATAACGACAAGAACTGCCCAGATCAAACATTTAAGTGATAAAACGTTTGTTATTCAACGCATTTTTATGATAGACAACCAATCCTTTGAAACCGGCATCCGTACTGCGGACAGCCTTAAACCAGATATGATTGAGCTCATGCCCGGAATCATACCGCGTGTTATAAGCGAATTCGCAAAACATACATCGGTTCCGATCATTGCAGGCGGCATGGTTTCAACTAAAGATGATGTTATCTCTGCACTCAATGCCGGAGCTGTTGCAGTTTCAACCGGCAGAAGCGAGCTGTGGACGGTATAATATGAAAAGGAAAATATTAATACTGGGGTTATTATTTGCGGCTCTGGCGCTTTTTTCGTCGTGCGCAGGAAAAACCAGTGGATATTTTCTGCTCAAAGGAGATCTTCACGTTCATACAAAATTCAGTTATGACGGAGTGTACAGTATTGCGGATACCATCAAATATTCAAAGGAAGATGGCTTCGATTTCATTGCACTTACCGATCATAATATCGTGTCTCAGAACGATGAAATACCAAAATACAAAAAAAGCGGCATCATCCTGATCCCGGGGATGGAGCAGACAATGGAACAGGGCGCTGGACATGCTAACATTCTTGGTATTGTTCATCCGCTGTTGAAATATATTACAAAAGATAATGCAAATGAACTATGGCCGGTGTATTACGCTGACGCAAAGAGCATGGGCGCTCTCGTTCAAATCAATCATCCATTTGATCCGAAGTATTACTGGAGCCCGGATCTTGGTTTTATCGGCAATTACGATATGATCGAGGTCTGGAACGGAGTTTATACTGACGACGATAAAAAAGCGATGGATTTTTGGCAGGGCGAGCTTGCAAAAGGCCGAAAAATACCTGTGACAGGCGGAAGCGACACACACGAAGGCACAACAGGGCGTTCTCCGGTCAACTGCGTGTTAGTTAAAGAAAAAACGGCAAGCGGCATACTCGAGAGTGTGAGTGATGGACATAACTATGTCTCGCTTACTGCAGGGGGACCTGGTGCGACGCTTGAGTATGGGAGAAGCGTTATGGGTGATTCAGTGATAGCCATGCCGAATACCAAGCTGAAATTCAGCGTTACCGGTTTAAAACAGGGCGATAAAGTCATGCTTATCACCGCTGACGGGGTATTGAATACATACAATGCGGAAAACGGTAAGGTTTCAGGTGAATTGCTAGTCGATGCCAACAAAAAATTTTACAGAATTTCAGCTTACCGGGGAGAAAGCTTAATCTTATTTACAAATCCGATTTACTTTGATTAATATATAAATATATTTTCTTGAAAGGCAATGAAGGAAACATGACGAATGCTTTAATTTTTATTGCTGTTGGTTTGCTTGCCGGCATTCTCAGCGGCTTTTTCGGGATCGGCGGCGGCATCATAATTGTTCCTGCGCTGATTTACATCTGCGGTTTCAGCCAGCTCAAGGCTCAAGGCACATCTTTAGCGGTTCTCCTTCCTCCTGTCGGGATACTGGCTTTTCTTGAATATTATAAAAAGGGCAATGTTGATTTAAAAGCAGCTATATTAATATGCATAACTGTTTTGATAGGAGCTATGCTAGGCGGAAAAATCGTGCAGCATATTCCAGATGAAATACTCAAAAAAGGCTTTGCTGTTTTTATGCTGCTGATGTCGGTCAAAATGCTGTTCGGTAAATAATAGAGCGTTTAGAATAAAAACTGCCTGTTAAAAAGGCAGTTTTTTATTTCTAATTAATATTTACATGCAATAATATTAAAAATAAATTTAATATTGACTTTAATAAAATTAAATGATATGCTTAATATTGTTAAAGAGGTGATCGGATGCCGATTGAGATCGTGCCAGAATGGATGGCAAATCTAGATGAAGAGGATTTGACGTTTGTAAAAAAATTTTTGCTTGCTTCAGGGTCCCTTAAAGAAGTTGCGGGGGAATATAAAGTAACATATCCGACAGTACGCCTGCGGCTTGACAGGCTTATCCAAAAAATAAAGATTGGAGAGGATACTGACAACGACCCTTATATTTCGCTTGTGAAAAGGCTTGCGGTCAATGAAAATATTGATTTCGGGACTGCGAAAATTTTGATTTCTGAATACAAAAAGACAAAAAAGGAGTAATTGTTATGGGCTCAATTTTATTGGTAATAGGTTTTATTTTTATAGCGATGGTTATCATTCAAATATTTCTTAAAAAGTACAAGTATGCGGGACTCGTTTTACCGGCAATCAGTTTAATCATTTCAATTTTGATAAGCATCCCAAATTTTATTAAAGTTTTCTGGAACGGTTTTTCATTTTGGGCATTCGTTGCATCCGTGATTTTGCTTATTGTATGCAATATGCCTACAGCAGTCATGCTTTTGATGTATTATGACTTCAGGACGAAAAACAAGAAAAACAGCGAAATAGATAAAATGAATATTCAGGATTTATAGAAAATTAAGATGCCATTTCTGAAAATAGAGAAGCAAGGGCATATATCGAGCGTTCATGGATTAAACCTGAACGCTTATTTTTATTGGTGTTTCGCTTCTTGAATATCTACGCTGTTTATAATACAATTAATGATTATAAGGCGGTGAAGGAAATGGTAAGGATTGTTGCGGGGAGAGCCGGAAGCGGAACAGGTGAATACATATTAAATGAAATTTATAAGCTTGCGGCGGCGGGAGAGGACAGGCTGCTGCTTCTTGTGCCTGAACAGTTCACAGCCTCAAAAGAGCGTGAAGTGCTCGAAAAGCTTGGAAACAGGCTTGCCGATAAAGTAACTGTACTGAATTTCAAACGGCTGCCTCAGTATCTTTTTTCGATTACGGGGGGGCTTGCCAAGCGTTACATAACGCCTGAGGGACGGTATATCTTTATGGCGCAGGCGCTTGATGAAGTGAGCAAAAACCTTCAAACCTACCGCAATACCGCCGCATATCCAGAGCTTGTGGACAAGCTTTTGCAGCTTGCGGGGGAATTCAAGTCATACAATGTAGACGCGCGCTCGCTTTATGGGCTTACCGATTCAATCGGGAATGAGACGCTTAAAAATAAAACAGCAGATCTCGCGATGATTTACGAGACTTACTGCGCAAAGCTCGAAAGCCGATTTGCAGACTCACAGGACGATCTGATGGAGATTGCCAGTATCCTTTCAGAAAAGCGGCTTTTTTCGGGATATCATATATATTTTGACGGTTTTACGACGCTTACCCCTCAGCGTATGGCGGTGACAGAACAGCTTATAACGCAGGCGAAAGAATCGGTTTTTTCAGTCTGCAGCGACGATATCGAAAAGTGCGGTGATGGCGAGCTTTTCGGCGATATAAACAGGATGGTGCGCCGCGTATTAAAATCTGCGAAAAATGCGGGGGTGCCCCTTCAAAAGCCAGAATACCTCTCTGCAAAGGCTGACGCTTTCTCGGAGGATATAAGGCTGATAGAACAAAATCTTTTCGATTATTCGGGAACGGGAGCTAAAAAGAAGGCTTGCGACGTTTCCGTTTTCTGCGCCGCAGACCCCTATGCGGAAGTGGATTTCATAGCACGCAGGATACTTAAAATGGTGCGGCTTGACGGCATGCGCTTTCGGGATTTCGCGGTGATCGGAAGAAGCCTTGAAGGCTATAACGGCATTATAGAATCCGTTTTCTCAAAGTATGACATCCCCGTTTTCATAGATACAAAAAGGGACATGCTTACAAATCCGGTGCTTATGATGGTGTTTGCCGCCCTTTCCTGCGTTTTGAACGGTTTTACATACAATAATGTTTTTACGTATCTCAAGTCGGGGCTGACTGAGCTTTCAAATCGGGAGGTAGACGAGCTTGAAAACTATGTCTATGCCTGGAAGATAAAGGGGAGCAGGTGGACTGACGGGAGAGATTGGACATTCCACCCAGATGGGTTCAACAGAGCCCTTGACGACGACGCTCAAAGCCGCCTTGAAAAGATAAACGAACTAAAAAGGAAGGCGGTAGCGCCTCTTAAAAAGCTTAAGGAAGAATTAGCCTCAACAGACGCCAAAACGATCTCCGCGGCGATATACGATCTGTGCGAAAGCCAGCATGTGCCGCAGAAGATAAAAGAGATCGCTAAAAAGCTTCACAGTCAGCACCGTGACGATATGGTGTCTGAATATGAACAGCTTTGGCGGGCTTTTATCTCCGCGCTTGACCAGATGGCGCTTGCGGTGACCGAGCCGATACGTCCCCAGCGGTATGCCGAGATACTGAAACTGATGCTCTCAAATACCGAGATCGGCGTGATACCGACTTCCCTCGACCAGGTGACGCTTGCAACATCGGACAGGAGCATGGTGGGAGGCGTGAAGCATGCTTTTCTTATTGGCATGTGCGAGGGCGACTTTCCTAAAGGCGGCTTTGACGGCGGGCTTTTTACGGACGATGAGAAGGAAGAGCTTGAAAAGCTCGGCATAACACTTGCACCCACCACAGAAAAACAGCTTTTTGCAGAGAGGTATTACGCCTATACAGCCTTCACTGCCGCAAGCGGCGCTCTTACGATAACCTTTCCCAAAAGCGACACGCGCGGAAAGGGCAAAAAGCCATCATATTTCATTACGACCCTTAAACACATATTCAGCGATCTTACGATAACTTATCTCGACGAGGCGGAGCTTACCGGCGAGATTTCACGGTTTGATAGGCTAGAGGGCAAAAAAGCCGCTTTCGACTTTTACCTGACGCTGCCGCCGGAGGACGGCATGCGCACTTTGCTTGACAGCTTTTTTGACGGCGACCCATATTATCAAAACCGCAGGGAAGAGATACTTTCATCAGCCGAAAATATGAGGGGCGCTCTTAAGCCGATTAGCGGCGACACCGCAAAAAAACTATATGAAAAGCGCACCGATTCGCCGACGAGCCTAGAAAAATTCGCAAAATGCAAATTCAGCTATTTCTGCCAGTACGGACTGAATTTGAAACCCCGTTCGGAGAACGAATTCGACGCGCTTGAAACAGGCACCTTCATGCATTACGTGATAGAAAACCTCGTAAAGCAGTATATATCCTCCGGGAAGGACTTTCCGATTAGGGAGAGCATAGATGCTCTTATTGAACAGTATATAAAGGAGGCTCTGCCCGATTTCAACGAGCGGTCGGCAAGATTTACCCACCTATTCCGCCGCCTTTCAAAGATTCTGTACAGCTATGCCGCAAATCTTATATACGAGCTTGACAACAGTGACTTTAAACCTATCGATTTTGAGCTTAAGGTCGGGAGGGACGGCTCTGTTTCACCACTTGTAATCGACAGAAACGAGGGGATAGCGGTCTGCGGCAAGATCGACCGTGTCGACGGCTATGAAAAAGACGGGAAGCTGTATGTCAAGATCGTGGATTACAAAACGGGCAGGAAAACGCTCAAATACAACGAGCTGTACTGCGGCATAGGGCTTCAAATGATACTTTACCTTTTTGCACTGTGGCAGAACGGGAAAGAGCGTTACGGCAAAGAGATAGTGCCTGCCGGGATAGTATATTCGCCCGTTGTGCTTGAGACGGTGAAGGCAGACAGCCGTGATATCGACGAGGATAAGCTTGACAAGGAGCGCAAAAAGCAAAACAGGGGCACAGGCATTCTAATAAACGATGATGAAATTTTAAGCGCGATGGACAGAACGGGCGCATTTGATATGATATCAAAAAAAGAGGCAAACATTGCGACGCTCCAACGGCTCGGGGCGCTGCGCGATTTTACGGGAAGTAAGCTTAAAGAACTCATATCCGAGATCAGAAAGGGGAAGATTGCCGTCGATCCATATCGATGCGGAGCGCTTAACAGCTGTGATTTCTGCGAGATGGCGGATGTGTGCAGGTTCGAGTTCGACAAGTCGAAAGAGCGGGCGCTTCCGCAGATGACGGCAGACGAATTCTGGCAGATTGTTGAGGGGTGCGGCGATGGGCGTTAAATGGACTGACGAGCAAAGCAAAGCGATAAGCGACAGGGGAAGGACCCTGCTCGTTTCTGCGGCGGCTGGAAGCGGAAAGACCGCCGTCCTTGTAGAGAGAATCATACGGCGTGTCACCGATGAAAAAGATCCCGCAAATATAGACGATTTCCTTATAGTGACCTTCACGAATGCGGCGGCATCGGAAATGCGTGAGAAGATAAGCACCGCGATATATGAAAAAATTGCGCAAAGACCGTCGGACAGGCACCTTCAAAATCAGCTGATACGTATAGGCAGAGCGCATATCGACACAGTGCACGGCTTTTGCATAGATGTAATCAAGAAAAATTTCCAGCGTTTGAACCTGCCGCCCAAATACAGAGTGGGCGATGAAAACGAGATAGGTCTTATTTCAAACGAGATCATGGAGGATGTGCTGGAGGAGTGGTATCAGAAAAACGGCGAGGACAGCGATTTCGCAAAAGCGGTGGATCTGTTCAGCGGAACAAAACATGACAACGGTTTTGTCGATACGCTCTGGAAAGTAAGAAAAGCGATAGAATCATTGCCAGAGCCGCTCGATGCGCTTGAAGGCTATTGCATTGATCTTGAACGATATGCCCTTTGCGAGCCGCTTTCGACTCCTCATGGAAAAGCGGTTATGGATTATGCAAAACAGGCGCTCTCATACGCATTAAGCCTGTGTGGGCATTTGACAGCGACGCTTCCCGACGCGGGTGCAATCTATAAAGACCTGCTTAGCTGCGACAGCGAAAAGCTTTCCGACCTCTATAATGCCCTGCAAAGTGGCTTAAGCTATGACAAAGCCGCCGCCGCATTCACGGCTTTCGGGTTTGACAGCTTACCGCGAAAGAAGGGCATAGACGAAAACGCAAAAGAATACGTGAAAAACGGAAGAGAAATATATAAGAAAATCATAAAAGAAGTAACAGAGCTGTTCTCCTTTAAAGCTGAAGAGATAAAAAATGACTTTTCAGACATGCATGCCGCCGCAAAAGTCATATTCGGCATACTGTCCGATTTCAAGGCGAGGTTTTCAAAGGCAAAGCTTGAAAAGGGGCTTCTCGATTTCAGCGATATGGAGCATTTCGCTTTAAGGCTTCTAGCGGTAAAGACCGAAAACGGCTATGAAAAGACGGATATCGCGAAAGAAATGTCAAAAAAGTTCGAGGAGATATTCGTCGATGAGTATCAGGATACAAACGAGATACAGGACGTTATTTTTAGAGCCGTATCCCGAGGCGAGGGCAACCTTTTCATGGTGGGAGACGTCAAACAGAGCATATACCGTTTCAGACAGGCGTGTCCGGAGATATTCATGCAGAAAAAAGACCTCTATCCCGATATGGACGGCACGGATAACGACAGGGCAAAACTGTCCCTTGCGGCGAATTTCAGAAGCCGGAAGTGCATAATAGACGCGGCAAACTTCATATTCAAAACGACGATGAGCCGCACCCTCGGCGAGGTCGATTATGACGCTGTCGAAAGCCTGCGCTTTGGCGCGGCTTATTACGACTGCAAAGACGACATGCCCGTGGAAGTGGATATACTCGACTGCGAAGAAGAGGGCGGCGACTCAAGCTCGGACGAGCGGTTTGAAAAAGAGTGCGCCCATATCACGGCGAGGATTCAGCGCCTTATTCAAAGCGGAACAAAGGTGTATGATAAAAATACCGGAGAGCTAAGACCCGCAGGCTACCGTGATATCGTGATTCTTATGCGCAGTTTGAGCAGTCGGTGTGCTGTTCTCGAAAGGGTACTGGGCGAGCACGGCATACCGACCTACAGCGACACGGCAAGCGTCTTTTTCAGAAGAAGCGAGGTTTCGGTCATGCTGTCCCTTTTGCAGGTGATAGATAATCCGCTTCAGGATACGCACCTTATCTCGGTCATGCGCTCGCCGATATTCTGTTTCACGCCAGACGAGCTTGCAAGGATTCGGCTGTGCGACATGGATGCACCCTTTTACGACACTGTGGTGAAAGCGGCGGAAAACGGAGACGGCCACTGTCAGAGTTTCATCGACAAGCTTGAGCAGTACCGGATATATGCCGGCAGCATGGGCGTCGACAGGCTGATTTACTATATTTACGAGGACACGGGCTTTCTGAACGCCGTGGGGGCGCTTACGGACGGCGAGCTTAAACGGGCAAACCTGCGCCTGCTTTACGACTACGCTCAGAGGTTTGAGGAAACGGAGTTTAAAGGAATATTCAATTTCAACAGCTATATCGAGCGTGTGAAGCAGGCTGAAGCTGATATCCCGTCCGTCAAGGCTTTCTCCGAAAACAGCGACGTTGTGAGGATAATGACCTTCCATAAATCAAAGGGGCTTGAGTTTCCGATAGTCTTTCTTGCAGATACATCCCACGGCTTTAACAAAATGGATCTCAATAATTTTATGATAATAGACAAGACGCTGGGGCTGAGTTTTAAGCTGCGGGATCTTGACAGGATGGTCGAGTTCGACACTTTCGCGCGCCGTGCCGCAAAGCTCAAAAACGAGGCGGAGATGCTGTCGGAAGAGCTGCGCACACTCTATGTTGCGATGACCCGCGCGAAAGAGAGGCTAATAATCACGATGACTGCCCCGCCTAGGGCAAACCTGTTTAACTATTCCCCAGAGGCAAACGGGGCGGTGTTGCCCTTCCATCTTCGCAAGTGCGGCAGTCACGGTCACTGGATAATAAGCGCTCTTATGCATCACCCGTGCGGCAAGGTGCTTTGCGACGCTGGCGGCGCCTTGTATGAGCCTGTTACGGACGATTCGCTTTTCACGGTAAGGATAACTAAGCCGGAAACGCCGGAAAACGTAAAGACAAAGACATTTGAAAAAGCGGAATATGACGCTTATGCTCTTGAGGACGAAATAAAACAAAGGCTCGATTTTGTATACCCTTACGAGGCTGAGGCACATACGACCACAAAGCTCACTGTTACGAAAATAAAGAAACTTATAGAAATGACTGAGGAAGAAGATGTCGAAAGCTCGGTCACGCCGATGCCGAGAGAGATCGCGTTTGAGCGCCCCCGCTTTATAACGGAGGCTAGAAAGCTTACGGCGGCTGAACGTGGAACGGCGCTTCATTCGGTAATGCAGTATGCCGATTATTCCAGATTTTCAGATGCGAAGAGCGTCAAAGAAGAGCTCTCGCGGCTCTACATGGGGCAGTATATAACGGAAGAGCAGAAGGAAGCCGTGGATATCGGAGTGATAATGTCTTTTGCCGAAAGCGGTTTTGGCAAAAGACTTATGAAAAGCGGCAGGCTGTTTCGTGAAAAGAAGTTCAGCATATTAATGCCGGTGTCGGAGCTTAAACCGATAACAGGGGAAGATATTGCCGAGCCGATCGACGAATCTATCATCCTACAGGGGGTCATAGACTGCGTATTTGAAGAGAATGGAAAGCAGATACTTGTCGACTTTAAGACCGATTTTGCAAAAACAGAGGCGGAATTTATAGATAAATACCGCGTCCAGCTTGAGCTTTATGATTACGCCTTGAAGGAGACGACGGGCAGGGGCGCGGATGAAAAATACATATACTCCTTTTATCTCGGAAAGGAGATAAGACTTTAAGAGGGTAAAATGATCAAACTTGAGAATATCAGCAAAAGCTTTAAGGTGTCCCGCCGTGAAGCGGGCTTTAAAGCTGCTACAAAAGCGCTTTTTCACAGGCAGACGGAGACTGTTGAGGCTCTGCGGGACATCACGTTCACGGTAGACGACGGGGAGATCATCGGCTACATAGGGCCTAACGGCGCGGGAAAAAGCAGCACGATCAAGATAATGAGCGGCATACTCCACCCCGACAGCGGAACATGCGTGATAAACGGGCGGGTGCCGTGGAAAGAACGGATAGAGCATGTCAAAAACATCGGCGTCGTTTTTGGTCAGCGTTCACAGCTTTGGTGGGATGTACCCGTCATCGATTCCTTCGAGCTTCTAAGAGATATCTACAAGGTGCCCGAAAAAGAATACGAAAAGAACCTTGATATGCTGTGCAGCCTATTGCATCTCGAAACCCTGCTGAAAACGCCCGCGCGCCAGCTTTCACTGGGTCAGCGTATGCGGTGCGAGATCGCGGCTTCACTGCTCCACAGCCCTAGTATTCTTTTTCTCGACGAGCCGACGATCGGGCTTGACGCCGTTTCAAAGCTTGCGGTAAGAGAGTTCGTCTTAACTCTCAGAAAGGAAAAAGGAACGACTGTTATACTTACGACGCACGACATGCAGGATATCGAGGCACTTGCCGAGCGAATACTGCTTATCGGCAAGGGGCGAATACTACTTGATGGGCCGCTTGCAAACCTCAAAGAGCGCTTTTGTGGCAACAGCCGTCTTACGATTGAGTATTCCGGCGGCGAGCCGAGCCTTTCGCATGGTCTTACCCTCATCGGCGAGGAGAGGGGACGGATAACCGTCGAGGTGGACAGCGGATTTCTTACTATGTCTGAGGCGATCTCAAAACTCTCGGAGGGTTTATCGGTCAGCGACATTTCCGTTTCGGGTGCGACGGCGGAGGAGATGGTGCTTAACCTCTACCGGGAGTATCATATATGAAAAAGTACTATTCCTTTTTTAAGATGAGGTTCATAAGCGGTCTTCAATACCGTGCCGCCGCATGGGCGGGGGTCGCGACCCAGTTTGCCTGGGGCTTTATGAATATCCTGCTCTTTCATGCGTTTTACAAGTCGAACCCAGACGCATTCCCGATGGGATTCAAACAGCTTTCAAGCTATATCTGGCTTCAGCAGGCGTTTTTGACCCTCTTTATGACATGGCTCATGGAGACGGATATTTTTACGCTGATAACCGACGGGGGCGTCGCCTATGAGCTCTGCCGCCCGGCGGATCTTTACGGCATGTGGTTTGCCAGAAACATGGCCGCTCGCATGTCTAGAGCTTTTCTGCGCTGTGTCCCAGTCCTTGTCGTTTCATCTCTGCTGCCCGCGCCCTACGGGCTCTCGCTTCCGTCAGGCGTAACAGCTGCAATTTTATTTATACCGTCCTTGTTACTGGGGCTTCTTGTGGCGGTCGCATTCTGCATGCTTATTTATATTTCGACCTTTTACACAATGTCACCACAGGGCATAAGGATACTTGCAACCTCCGCCGTCGAACTGCTGTCGGGCGGAATAGTCCCGCTGCCTTTTTTGCCGGACGGCATACGCCAGGTGTTCGAGGCTTTGCCCTTTGCGTCGATGCAGAACGTGCCGCTCAGGATCTACTGCGGAAACATTTCGGGCAGTGACGCTGTGATAAGCCTTTCACTTCAAATATTCTGGGCGGCGGCTATGACAATCGGCGGCTGGCTTTTGATGAAAAAGGCTTTGACTCGTGTCGTAGTGCAGGGGGGATAGGATATGAAACTTTATTTTAAATATTTTGCAATACAGCTTCGGTCTGCGATGCAGTATAAAGCATCGTTTTTTATGATGGCTTTAGGGCAGTTCCTTGTCGCATTTTCGGCTTTTTTGGGGATATATTTCATGTTCTCAAGGTTCCATAGCGTGAACGGCTTCTCTTTTTCGGAGGTGATGCTCTGCTATTCGACGGTTTTGATGGGTTTTACGATTTCGGAGTGTTTCGCAAGAGGATTTGACACCTTCGGCTCGATGGTTTCAAAGGGCGAATTCGACAGGGTGCTTTTACGGCCGCGAAACGAAATAATGCAGGTGCTGGCATCACGAATAGAATTTTCAAGACTCGGCAGGCTTTTTCAGGCAATAATAGTACTGGTATATGCCGTTTTCGCATCTGGAGTCGACTGGACGTGGGATAAGATACTTACTGTCGTTTTGATGATTGCAGGCGCCGCTGTCCTGTTTGCTTCACTTTTCCTTTTATATGCAGGACTTTGTTTTTTCACGATCGAGGGGCTGGAATTCATGAATATTTTCACCGACGGCGGACGGGAATTCGGCGCATATCCGATTTCTGTATATGGACGCGGAGTGCTTAAATTTCTGACATACGCTGTGCCTCTTGCACTGGTGCAGTATTACCCTTTTTTATATCTTACGGGGCGCAGCACGAATATTTTATACATCCTGCTTCCTTTCTGTGCCCTGCCATTTGCCATTCCCTGCTATGCATTGTGGCGTTTAGGGGTGCGGCATTACAAATCATCAGGCTCATAAAATAAAAAAATGTTGATTTTTTTGATAAACTATGTTAATATATCATTTGCTATGTGAAATGTTCGAAAAGAGGTGAATGTGAATGAAAGAAGGAATCCATCCGAACTATAAGCCGACAACAATCAAATGTGCGTGCGGCGAGGTGATCGAAACTTCATCCACAAAACAGGATCTTAAGGTTGATATTTGCTCAAAGTGCCATCCTTTTTATACCGGTAAACAGAAACTTATTGATTCCGGCGGTCGTGTTGAAAGATTCAAGAAGAGATTCGGTCTTGATAAATAATCATATCAGGTTGAAAGCAACTGCTTAAAAGGCAGTTGCTTTTTTGTTTATATTTCACAAATCGGATAATGGATTTATAGATTATCCTTAAAGCTGTTGAATTAAGTATATTAATATTGTATATTTAAACCAAATGCAAAAGTTTTGAGGAGAGTAATCATGAATATAATAATCAAAAGGGCGACAGCGTATTTACTGACGTTTTTTTTATTGCTGTCTTTAATGCCGATCGACGCATTTGCGCATCTTCCGGTCGATTCATTTTATGATACGAGCGGAGTAGTCGGAAGCGTTGACAAGTGCTTTAGTGATACCAAGGGGCATTGGGCTGAAAAACAGATAGAAAAATGGAGTAGCCTTGGCGTGCTTGGCGGATTTCCGGATGGCACGTTCAAACCTGATGATTTGCTGACCCGCGCGCAGTTTGCAAAGATACTTGATGCAATCATGAAGTATCAGACAATCGGCAATGAGAATTATGCTGATGTCAGCAGTGGCAGCTGGTATCATGATGTTATCTTGAAACTGAGCAAAGCGGGAATATTATATGGTGATAACGGGTATGCGCAGCCTGACAAAAGTATTACCCGATATGAGGCGGCTGTGTTATGTGCTCGCGCTTTCATGCTGTCAGTAAGCGGTGACTATAAGTCCAGTTTTTCAGATGACGGGTTGATGCCGGGCTGGTCGGCTGACAGCGTTAGGGCGCTTGCGGTAAACGGCTATATCGGCGGCAAGGATGACGGAAATTTTCACGGTGACAGCGGACTTACAAGAGCTGAGGCAATCACTATCATAAATAATATCATTGCTATGATCGTTACCGAAAAAGGCACTTTTAATAACAACATCAAGGGGAATGTAGTTATAAATACGCCTAGTGTAGAACTTGGGGGCATGTTTGTCGACGGCAGCGTTTACATAACAGAAGGCGTCGGTGACGGTGAGGTTACGCTGCAAGGCACTAAATTATCGAGTGATGTTATCATCAAGGGAGGCGGTACTAGCACGGTCAATCTTAACGATGTGACCGCAACTGGATTATATGCCTCAAAACAGTCGAGCGATGTTCGGGTATATTTTTCTAAGTGCACATTCGACACTCCGGTCAGAATAGGAAACAACGTAATAATCGACGGAAACATCAGCAATGTTGAACTGACTGACCCCGGAAGTAAGGTGACCGTAAAAGGTTCGGTTGAAAGTCTTGTAACAGACGGCTCTGAAACGAATCTTACAATAAACGGCACGGTTGATTCTCTGGCGGTAATGTCAGACGGCGTGAAGATCGCGGGAAACGGAAAAATCACCAGTGCGACCGTAAAGGGTGAAAACACATCGTTTGAAAAATATCCTGATTCGCTTTCACTTGATCCTAATAAGAGCGTAAAGGTAGGAGACGATACATACACAGGCGGGTCCGAGGGCAAAACAATAAAAGAGCCATCTTCAGATTCAGGCAGCTCCGGCGGAGGCGGAGGTGGCGGCTTCGGAGGCGGCGGAGGCGGTGGAGGAAGCGTTGAATCTTCAGATGCCACGCTGAAGTCACTTGTTTTAAGTGCGGGCACTCTATCTCCTGATTTTTCAAAGACGGTTTATACATATACGGCAGCAGTAGAAAACAGTGTTGACTCCGTCACTGTTACAGCTGTGCCAAATGATACTAAAATTTCTGGGATGACGGTAAACGGTTCTGGTTTGAAATCCGGGACAGCATCATCTGCTATCGCTTTGGCAGAGGGCGCAAACACTCTCGCGGTGCTCGTAAAAGCAGAGGACGGAACGGCGAAAACTTATACTATAACAGTAACAAGACAGGCTGCTCCTCCGGTAAAGTCCAGCAACGCTAATCTGTCTGGCTTGGCATTGAGTGCAGGAATACTTTCACCCGGATTTTCAGCTGATGCCACAGCATACAGCGTAACAGTTGAAAACGGCGTTTCATCTGTTGCGTTCACTCCGATTGCGGCTGACCCGAAATATAAAGGAATAACAATAAATAGCTATTCAGTGCTCAGCGGAAATACATCGCTGCCTGTTTCGCTAAATGTCGGCTCTAACACTGTAACGATAGTTGTAACAGCTGAAGATGACACCGTTAAAACTTATATTGTTACGGTCACGCGTCAGGATTCACAGGTTCCTGAGCTTTCTTCCAATGCGAATTTGTCAGGTCTGACGCTTAGTGCAGGAATGCTATCGCCCGCCTTTTTATCTGATACGACATCTTACACTGCCTCAGTCTCAAACAGTGAGACAAGCTTAAACGTTACCCCTGTCGCGGCAGACTCAAAATATAAAAGTATCACTGTAAATAATACGGCAGTTTTAAGCGGCAATCAGTCCGGAGCTATTTTGCTTTCAGTCGGGGACAATACTGTTACAATCGTAGTAACCGCTGAAAACAACTCGACGAAAACATATACTGTTAAAGTGACAAGGGCGGCATCTTCAAATAATGAGCTATCAGCGCTTGTGCTGAGTTCGGGAACGCTTTCACCGG
>JAUZPM010000011.1 GCA_030705925.1 Bacillota bacterium | reverse complement strand
TCTTTTAGGCATTAACATTATTTGCTGCCTCCTTCCTCTTTTTCCGCCGGTTCGGCTCTCTTAACGGCGGGAAGGATCTCTCCTTTATAAATCCAGATCTTAACTCCGATTCTGCCATAAGTTGTGTTCGCCTCAGCAAAACCGTAATCAATATCAGCTCTTAATGTCTGCAGGGGAATTGTTCCCTCGTGATAATGCTCTGTTCTTGCGATTTCAGCTCCGCCAAGTCTACCCGAAACTGAAGTTTTGATACCTTTCGCTCCAGCTTTCATTGTTCTGCTGATCGCCTGTTTCAGAGCACGTCTGAAGGATATTCTCTTTTCAAGCTGTGCCGCGATGTTTTCAGCAACTAGCTGTGCATTAAGATCAACATTTTTGATTTCAACAATATTGATATTTACAGGCTTATTAGTGATCTTTTCAACGGACTGACGGATCTTGTCGATTTCAGAGCCGCCGCGGCCGATTACGATTCCAGGTTTAGCGCAGTGAATAAAAATCTTGATTTTATCGCCGCTTCTCTCAATTTCTATTTTCGGAACTCCTGCGGCGTAAAGTGTCTTCTTTAAAAACGTTCTTATTTTACTGTCTTCAACCAGTGTATCGCCAAATTTATCGTCGCCGACGAGCCATCTTGAATCCCAGTTTCTAATAACGCCAACACGCAGTCCATGTGGATTAACTTTCTGTCCCATATTTGACTATACCTCCTTTTCCTTAAGAACTACAGTGATATGGGAAGTTCTTTTTAATATTCTGAATGCTCTTCCCTGTGCTCTCGGCATTACTCTCTTAAGAGTGGGGCCGGGGCTGACGAATGTCTCAGATACATAAAGGTTATCTTTATTCATATGAAAATTATTCTCAGCATTGGCAACCGCAGATTTTAAAAGCTTTTCGACAACGGGTGATGCAGCTTTGGGTGTGTGCTTTACAGCCGCAATGGCGTAGTCTATAGGCTTGTTTCTAATAAGGTCAAGAACGATCTTAACCTTGCGGGGCGCAATTCTGACATGTCTGACTATTGCTCTCGCTTCCACTTGTTTTTTCCTCCTTCTAAACTTAACACGCCATTACTTTATGGTGTTAGAGGTCTTTGAACCCGAGTGGCCCTTAAAGGTACGGGTCGGTGCGAACTCGCCGAGCTTATGCCCAACCATATCTTCGGTTACATACACCGGAACGTGTTTTCTGCCGTCATGAACGGCTATTGTATGCCCGACAAAGTCAGGGAATATTGTTGAAGCTCTTGACCAGGTTTTAAGCACTTTTTTCTCGCCGGCCTGATTCATGCTCTGAATTTTTTTCATCAATGCGGACTCTACATAAGGGCCCTTCTTAATGCTTCTTCCCACTTGAACACGACTCCTTTCCTATTATTTACCGTTTCTTCTCTTAATGATATACTTATTGCTCTTAGCCTTCTTAGAACGAGTCTTAAGACCCATCGCAGGCTTGCCCCAAGGAGTCATTGGTGAAGGCTGACCAACAGGTGATTTGCCTTCGCCGCCGCCGTGCGGGTGATCGTTCGGGTTCATGACAGAGCCGCGGACTGCAGGACGAATGCCAAGGTGTCTTGTTTTTCCGGCTTTACCGAGAGAAACGTTTTCATGATCGATGTTGCCTACCTGACCTATTGTAGCCAGACAGTCAAGACGGATTATACGAACCTCGCCCGAAGGAAGACGTACTTGTGCAACTCCGTTTTCCTTACTCATCAGCTGTGCTGCATTGCCTGCGGCACGGACAAGCTGACCGCCTTTTCCAGGATAGAGCTCGATGTTATGGATAAATGTACCTACTGGGATGTTGCTGATCGGCAGTGCATTGCCCGGCTTAATATCAGCTGTTGCGCTGCTTACAATAGACGTTCCGACTGTAAGGCCAACAGGTGCTAAGATATATCTTTTCTCTCCGTCTTCATACTGAAGAAGAGATATGAAGCAGGTTCTGTTCGGGTCATACTCAATTGTCATAACCTTAGCAGGCATATCGACTTTATCACGTTTAAAATCGATTATTCTGTATTTCTTCTTATTACCGCCGCCCTGATGTCTAACAGTTATTTTGCCGTAACTGTTTCTGCCGGCTTTATTCTTCAAGCTGCTCAAAAGGCTTTTTTCAGGATCTACTTTAGATAATTCCTCATAGGTGAGGACTGACATAGTTCTTCGAGCAGGAGAAGTTGGGTTGTATTTCTTTGTCGCCATTTTTATCACTCCTTTTGGTTAATGTAATATTACATCATACCCTCGAAGAACTCGATGGGTTTGGATTGCTCAGATAATTTTACTATAGCTTTTCTTCTGTCGGGTCTGGGGCCTACATGGACACCCATTCTTTTGATTTTGCCCTTGATGTTCATAACGTTAACAGTGTCAACTTTCACTTTGAAGATTTCTTCAATAGCATATTTGATTTCCGTTTTTGTTGCATCAGTGGCAACCTCAAAAGTGTATATCTTATTTCTAGCCCCATCCATGCTTTTTTCGCTGATAACGGGCTTTCTGATGACGTCATATGCGGTTTTCATTACGCATACACCTCCTCAAGATGCGCAACTGCATCCTTAGTGAGAATCAGCTTCTCATACTTAAGAATGTCGTAAACGCTGAATAACTTTGCGGTTGTGGTTGAAACATTCTGCAGGTTTCTAGCAGATAAAACTAAGTTATGATCAATATCTCCTGACATTATAAGCGCTTTATTGGCTTCAAGTGCCTTTAACATACTGACTATTTTCTTTGTTTTTATATCTTCTAAACTAATATTATCTAGAACAATCAGATTGCCATCTGCAACTTTAGCTGATAGAGCTGAAACAATAGCAAGACGTTTTGTTTTCTTTGTCATCAGAATCCTGTAGGAACGCGGCTTTGGAGCAAACACAATACCGCCATGTATCCACTGTGGTGCACGAATGGAACCTTGTCTTGCACGACCTGTACCCTTCTGCTTCCAGGGTTTTGCTCCGCCTCCGCGTACTTCAGCGCGTGTAAGAGCGGATTGTGTGCCTTGTCTCTGATTAGCGAGATAAGCCTTTACAGCTTGATGCAACACGATTTTGTTGATTGGAGCACCGAATACTGCTTCATTTAAATCCATCGTCCCGACTTCTTTGCCGGTCATATCAAGTACTTTAACGTTTATAGCCATTTAAATTCCTCCTCCCTTACGCTTTGACGGACGTCTTTATAAAGAGCAGTCCGCCTTTAGGGCCGGGTACAGCACCTTTTAAAACCAGCAGGTTTTTCTCAGCGTCAACCTTGACAACGTCGAGGTTCTGAATAGTTACCTGCTCATTTCCCATCTGTCCAGGAAGCCTTTTACCAGGCATAACCCTTGACGGGTCTGTGTTTGCGCCCATGGAACCTGCATGTCTGTGAACAGGACCGCCACCATGTGTCTCTCTGCCGCGGCTCTGACCGAATCTCTTGACAGTACCCTGATAGCCCTTACCTTTTGAAACTCCGGTGACATCAACAGTTTCACCAATTTCAAAAGCATCAGCAGCAACTATGTCTCCAACATTTTTGTCCTCGTCAAACGCAAACTCTTTAAGGTACTTTTTGACTGAAAGATTGTTCTTCTCAAAATGTCCCTTCTGCGGCTTGATAACCTTATTTTCAGCAAGGTCACTAAAACCGAGCTGAATTGCGGCATACCCGTCAGTTTCAGCAGTTTTCTTCTGAACAACAACGCATGGACCCGCTTCAATAACGGTAACCGGGATAACCTTGCCTGATTCATCGAAAATCTGTGTCATGCCGACTTTTTTTCCGATAATGCCCTTTTTCATTTTAATTCCTCCTTGGTTATTGGTTGGCATCGCCAACTTGACCCGCACCCCTAGGGGCGCTGTATGCAGCCGCTTTCGCGGCGGGTTCGTGTAAAAAAGTTAATAAACATACGTTCAGCCCTAAGCGTCAATTCTGCGTTTAGGGCCATGGTCTTAAAGCTTTATTTCGATGTCAACGCCTGCGGGAATGTCAAAATTCATAAGTGCCTCAACACATTTTGCAGACGGTTTTATAATATCAATTAGCCTTTTATGTGTTCTTGTTTCAAACTGTTCGCGGCTGTCTTTATATTTATGCACAGCGCGTAAAATTGTTACTACCTCTTTTTTAGTAGGCAGCGGAACCGGTCCTGAAACCTTTGCTCCGTTTTTCTTTGCTATTTCGATAATACGCTCGGCAGACTGATCAATTAAATTATGATCGTAAGATTTAAGTCTGATTCTTATTTTTTCATTGCTTGCCATGTTCTTTCTCCTTTTGTATAATATTCGGCGAAAAAGAAAATCAAAAAGATAACACTCATCCGTGTGTTTCATACCTTTGCATTAAAAAACCGGAACAAACTGCGGCAGTTTTATTCCGGACATAAAACACAGGCTCATCGTGTGCCGCAAGCACATTGCCGCCATTCTTTTTGCTTTTCAAAGCGCCCGGTTAACGGACATACTCCGCGGAAAAACCCGTTTCAAACGGCAACCTTCCGCATCATCGCAGTCAAGCTATATTATAATACCATAATACTCTAAAAAAAGCAACACTTTTTTTAGAGTTCCGTCACGAAAAAGCCTCTATTGCATCTCTGTACACTCCTACAACACTTTCGGTAAAATGTTCAACAGAAAACACAGATGCGGTTTGTTTGGCATTATTAATTATTTCTTCTCTTTTGTTTTGATCATAAATCAAATCTAACAATCCTTTGCGGAATGTCTCGTAATCTTCAAAAGTTAAACCGTTTACCCCATTTTTCATGAGTTCCTCAACGCTTTTATCCTCGCGGCATAATACTGGCGTTCCGCTAGCCATAGCCTCAATATACGTTATACCCTGAGTCTCACTGGTTGAGGCTGTTGCAAACACATCGCCCAAGGAATAATATTTATGCACTTCCGTTGTTGAAACCAGGCCGGTGAGAATAACATCCTTACTATAAGGAGAAGCATCCGCCATTTCCCTCATGTGCTCCGATTCAGGTCCCCCGCCAACGATCAAAAATTTTAAATTGGGTATATCGTTCTTAGCTTTGAAATAGTATTCCATCAGTTCGGCAATATGTTTTTCTTTACTAACCCGTCCTACAAACAGCATGACTTTATCATCAGGCTTAAACCCAAATTCCTCACGTTTTCTTTTCAGAAATTCCTCATCAGGCAATGAGCTAAATTTCGAAAGATAAATTCCCGACGGTATAATATAAATAGGTTTATCTATCCCATAACTGAGCAGTATTTCACGTGTTTTTTCTGTCGGAGCAATAAGCGCGGCAATCCGTTCTGTAAGCAGACGGTTTCTAAGCAGCATGCCAACAGTACTTTCACTTATAAAGCCGCCGAAATACTTATTAAAATATTTAATGTACTCTGGATCACCCCAAAGAGTATGGTAAGTATGGATTACCGGAATACCAAGTCTGCGCGCTATATAGAATGCACGAGACATAGTAAAAAATTCAGATTGAGTGTGAATCACATCGGGGTGCCAGCGAATAATATCGTGAATGTGGACAATATCTGAAAATGGGAAAATTAGACGTATATTAGGGTAAAACATAGATGCATTAAACGATGCGATTTGATATGAATCCGGCGTTTTTACATTATTGACTCTATCAGAGACAATCAGCAGTTTAACCTCATGACCCATTGATTTAAGGCCGTGCGCAAGATTCATCATGGATACATATACTCCACTTATCATGCGCTGATGAATATCTGCAACGAGTAATACTTTCATAAAAATTCCTCGCACTTTCAAATTACCAAATTAGTATATCATATAGGATTAACATTTGCAATTTAGGTTAAAAAGGAAGCGGTTTTCCGCTTCCTTTTATTATATACTTATTAGTCTATCCCGCAATACTTTTTCCATTCATCTCTGCAGGCTGAGGAATACCTAGAAGTTTCAGCATCGTAGGCGCTATATCTGCAAGGCAGCCGCCTTCTCTAAGCTCAACATCTTTTCCCACGGCAATAAACGGGACAGGATTAGTAGTATGAGCCGTAAACGGAGAGCCGTCCTCTTCCATCATTAGGTCTGCATTGCCATGGTCAGCAGTTATAAGTGCGATGCCATCATGCGCGCGAATAGCATCGACTACGCGACCTACACATGTATCTACAGTTTCAACAGCTTTTACTGCTGCCTCAAACACGCCTGTATGCCCAACCATATCGCAGTTGGCGAAATTCAGGACAATGACGTCATATTTATTTTCATTTATGCGTTCAATAACGGCATCAGTTACCTCATAAGCACTCATTTCCGGCTTCATATCATAAGTTGCAACCTTAGGTGAAGGAATAAGAACACGGTCTTCACCTTCATACACAGATTCTACTCCGCCGTTAAAGAAGAACGTAACATGCGCATATTTCTCAGTTTCAGCAATGCGAAGCTGCTTCATTCCGAGTTTGCTTATATATTCACCAAACGTATTACTAAGACTTTGCGGCTTGAAAGCAACCGAAACGCCCGGCATTGTAGCATCATACTGTGTAAAGCAAACGAACAGCGGAGAAATGCAGCCGCTCTTTCTATCAAATCCTTTAAAATCAGGATCTACAATAGTTCTAGTTATCTCGCGAGCTCTATCCGGCCTGAAATTATAGAAAATTACAGAATCATCATGCTTGATCGTTCCCTCTTTATCGCAAACTACAGGAACAACAAATTCATCGGTAACTTCATTTTTATAAGAATCCAGAACAGCTTCATACGCGTTATTATTTTGAACGCCTTCGCCGTATACAAGAGCGGAATAAGCTTTAGTAACACGTTCCCAGCGGTTGTCTCGATCCATTGCGTAGTATCTGCCTGAAACCGTTGCAATTTTTCCAACGCCTATTTCGCTCATTTTATCCTGCAGTTCTTTAACATAATCTGCGCCGGACTGTGGCGGAACATCACGTCCATCCAAAAACGCATGGACATAAACTTTTGAAACGCCCTGACTCTTTGCCATTTCCAAAAGCGCAAACAAATGGCTGTTGTGAGAATGGACTCCGCCGTCAGACAAAAGCCCCATAAGATGTACCGCACTGTTTTTCTTTTTTGCCTGTTCAAACGCATTTACAAGCTCAGAAACTTTAAAGAATCCTCCGTCACGTATTTCTTTTGTGATCCTTGTAAGCTCCTGATAAACAATTCTGCCAGCGCCGATATTTGTGTGACCGACTTCACTGTTGCCCATCTGACCCTCAGGAAGCCCTACGGCCATTCCAGAGGCATTAAGTTTAGTATGCGGGCAGGTTGCAAACAATTTATCCAAAACGGGTTTCTTTGCGTTATATATCGCATTGAATGATCCGGGCTTGTTGATACCGTAACCATCCATAATAATGAGAATCAAAGGTTTTTTCATTAATGACCACCCAGCTTATCTGCTTGCCGCTTTGACAATAACGGCAAAATCCGCTGCTTTAAGTGAAGCGCCACCGATAAGTCCGCCATCAACATCTTCTTTATCAAGAAGGCTTTCGGCATTGCCTGCATTCATTGAACCGCCGTATTGAATAACGGTAGCATCAGCAGTTGCTTTATCATACATGGAAGCCAGTGTGTCACGAATAAATTTATTGACCTCTTCAGCCTGCTCATTGGTAGCAGTCTTTCCAGTTCCAATTGCCCAAACAGGCTCGTACGCTATAATTACATTGTTTTTAACATCTTCAGCAGAAATGCCGGCAAGGTCAATCTTAAGCTGTCTCGCAACAACTTCGAATGTAACGCCCTGCTCGCGCTCTTCAAGGCGCTCTCCTAAGCAAAGTATAACTTTAAGGCCATTAGCAAGAGCCGCAACTGTTCTCTTATTTACAGTTACATCTGTTTCACCGAAATATTGACGACGCTCACTATGCCCGATAACTACATATTCAGTGCCTACTGCTTTGAGCATATCTGCTGAAATTTCGCCGGTGAAAGCTCCGCTTTTCTCCCAGTGAACATTCTGCGCGCCGACCTTAATATTGCTGCCCTTAACAGCTTCAACAGCTGTAGCAATGCAAACAAATGGCACTGCTACTACAACATCACAGTCTGCATCCTTAACAAGTGGCTTTATTTCATTTATCAAAGTTGCTGCCTCGGCAGGAGTTTTATTCATTTTCCAGTTGCCTGCGATTACCGCGCGGCGTAATTTTTTATTCATTGATATATTTTCCTTCCCTATTTGCCTAATTTATTTATCGTTTATAGCTGCAACGCCCGGCAGTTCCTTGCCCTCGAGGAATTCAAGGCTTGCTCCGCCGCCGGTTGAAATGTGTGACATTTTATCGCCAAATCCAAGCTGGTTGACTGCTGCAACAGAGTCTCCACCGCCGATAATAGTTGTTGCATTCGTCTCGGCAAGTGCTTTTGCAACCGCAATTGTGCCCTTAGCAAGCGTCGGATTCTCGAATACACCCATAGGTCCGTTCCAAACAACTGTTTTAGCTGTTTTAGCTGTCTCTGCAAACAACTCGCAACTCTTCGGGCCAATATCAAGGCCCTGCCAGCCTGCAGGCATATTTTCAACGTCAACAACTTTTGTTGCAATCTCCGCATCTATAGGATTCGGAAAGCTTTCAGCAATTACGGTATCTATTGGAAGAAGCAGCTTAACGCCGTTCTTTTCAGCTTTTTTAAGCATATCTCTGCAGTAATCTAATTTCTCATTATCTAAAAGTGAGTTGCCAATCTCATAACCCTTAGCCTTGAGGAAAGTAAACGCCATTCCTCCGCCTATGATTAGTGTATCAGCCTTATCAAGAAGATTATCTATTACGCTAAGTTTATCCGCGACCTTAGCGCCGCCTAAAATCGTAACAAAAGGTCTAACCGGGTTGTTTACGGCATTTCCCAAATACTCGATTTCCTTCTGCATTAAATAGCCTACTGCAGTTTCTTTTATAAACTCAGTAACGCCAACAGTTGAGCAATGCGCTCTGTGTGCTGCACCGAAAGCGTCGTTGACATATACTTCTGCAAGTGAAGCAAGTTCACTGCTGAACGTAGGATCATTCTTAGTTTCCTCAACCCTATAGCGAGTGTTCTCTAAAAGAATTACTTCGCCGTCTTTCATTGCAGCGACAGCTTTTTTAGCGTTTTCACCAACAACGTTGCTGTCAGCGGCAAAAACAACATTTACTCCAAGTAATTCAGAAAGTCTCTTTGCAACAGGAGCAAGTGAGAGTTCAGGCTTCGGCTCTCCCTTTGGCTTGCCAAGATGTGAGCAAAGGATTATACGTCCACCGTCAGCCATAAGTTTTTTAATCGTCGGAAGTGCCTTTACTATTCTGTTTTCGTCAGTAATGACTCCATTTTTTAACGGCACGTTAAAATCACAGCGGACGAGAACTTTTTTGCCTTTAACGTTGATGTCGTCAACAGTTTTCTTGTTTAACATTTTAACACCTCATCTTTTTTTATAACCACTTTATAACATTATAATTGTATAGTCTTGTTAAAAAAATGTCAATGTATATTTTGCCATTAAAGATTCGCGAATTTGCCTGTTTCCTTAAGACCTTCAAATCCCCACTGTCTAAGCACTTCATATGTTACAACAGCAACCGAATTCGACAAGTTCAGAGAGCGTGCCTCATCTATCATTGGTATCCTTATCGCATTATCGATATTTTTAAGTATTAGGCTTTCAGGCAGTCCAGCCGTTTCACGGCCAAACATCAAGTATACAACGCCATCATACTTAACATCTGAATATACATGAGGGGCTTTCGTAGTAGAATAGTAAAAGGATGCATACTTAACATTATTCTGAGAATAAAATTCATCAATATTATCATACACATGCAGGTCAAGAAGATACCAATAATCGAGTCCCGCTCTTTTGACTTGTTTATCGCTTATTGAAAACCCCAGAGGTTTGATAAGGTGAAGTGATGCTCCGGTAGCAGCGCAGGTTCTTGCTATGTTACCAGTATTTTGAGGAATTTCCGGTTCTAATAGTACAATATTTAATTTTTTCATTAAAATCTCCACAAATGCCAAAAATATCACATAATATTGTAAGTGATTTTACCC
This sequence comes from Bacillota bacterium, assembly GCA_030705925.1. Taxonomy (NCBI): domain Bacteria; kingdom Bacillati; phylum Bacillota; species Bacillota bacterium. The sequence continues at coordinate 34,083 of JAUZPM010000011.1, read as the reverse complement.
TTATCTTCAAGAATAAAATATGAACAATATATAAAATAACGTATTTTGTTTGAATTTATTTTGTTTTTGTTATACTATTATAATATTATGGCGTTAAAAAACGAGGTGAATAAATTGAAATTTATAGAAAAAATATTTGGTTCTCACAGTTCAAGAGAGCTAAAACGTATTGATGATATTGTTGAAAGCATAGAGGCATTGGAAGACCAGTATAAGGCGCTTTCAGAATCTGAGCTCAAAGGAAAAACAGAATGGCTTAAAGGCCGTCTTGAAGCAGGAGAAACACTTGATGATATACTTCCGGCTGCTTTTGCAACCGTACGTGAAGCTTCATGGCGTGTTCTCGGCATGAGGCACTTTCGAGTCCAGCTGATCGGCGGTATTGTCCTTCACCAAGGGCGTATTTCTGAAATGAAAACCGGTGAAGGTAAAACGCTTGTTGCAACTCTTCCTGCTTACCTTAACGCTTTGACCGGAAAAGGCGTTCATATCGTAACAGTTAATGACTACCTTGCCAAACGTGACAGTGAGTGGATGGGTAAAGTATACAGATATCTTGGGCTTTCGGTCGGACTCGTTATCCATGGTGTCGAAGACCGCAAGTCCGCATATAATGCTGACATAACATATGGTACCAATAACGAATTTGGATTCGATTACCTTCGTGACAACATGGTGACATACCGTGAATTTATGGTTCAGCGTGGTCACAATTTTGCTATTGTCGACGAGGTTGACTCTATTTTGATCGATGAGGCACGTACACCGCTTATTATCTCCGGCGTTGGCGAAGAATCAACTGAAATGTACCAAAAGGCAGATAATTTCGTTAAGCGTCTCCGTCCCTACAAAGTGCTTGAGGAAGATTCAAAAGAACTTTTGGATGATGTTGACGCCGATTATATTATTGATGAAAAAGGAAAGAATGTATCTTTAACAAAAGCCGGCATTAAAAAAGCGGAAGAGTTTTTTAACGTTGAAATTTTGTCAGACCAGGAGAATACAACTTTAGTTCACCATATCAATCAGGCATTAAGGGCACATGGTATCATGAAACGTGATGTCGATTATGTCATAAAAGATGGCGAAATAATAATTGTTGATGAATTTACCGGGCGCTTGATGTTCGGCCGCCGGTATTCTCAGGGTCTTCATCAGGCAATAGAGGCAAAAGAGCACGTAATGGTTCAGAATGAATCAAAAACGCTTGCAACTATTACTTTCCAGAATTATTTCAGACTTTATGATAAGTTATCAGGTATGACAGGTACAGCCCTTACAGAGGAAACTGAATTCAGAGAAATTTACGGGCTTGACGTTATTGAAATTCCCACAAACAAACCCATGGTCAGAAAAGATTATGACGACGAGGTTTACAAAACAGAAAACGGTAAATTCAATGCAGTTGTAAAACAAATAAAGGTTTGTCATGAAAAAGGTCAGCCGGTGCTTGTGGGTACAATTTCAATTGAAAAATCCGAAACGCTCAGCCATCTGCTAGGTATGCAGGGCATCAAGCATAATGTCTTGAATGCTAAACAGCATGAAAGAGAAGCCGAAATTGTTGCACAGGCTGGTAAAAAGGGCGCCGTTACCATTGCAACTAACATGGCCGGACGTGGAACCGACATAATCCTCGGCGGCAACGCTGAGTTCCTTGCCAAAAACGAAATGCGAAAACAAGGATACACAGAGGAACTTATTAACGTTTCTAATTCATTTGGTGAGACTGATAATCCAGACATTATAGATGCAAGGAAAAAATATTCAGAACTTAACAGTAAATTCAAAGAGCAAATAAAGGCTGAAGCTGATGAAGTCTGTGAATCGGGAGGATTATTTATAATCGGAACCGAGAGGCACGAAAGCAGACGTATTGATAACCAGCTTCGCGGTCGTGCCGGCAGACAGGGCGACCCCGGTGCATCGCGTTTTTACATTTCACTTGAAGACGATCTGATGCGTCTTTTCGGAAGTGAAAGAGTCCAGGCGATAGTCGAAAAGCTTGGTATGGACGACGAAACTCCTATTGCTGCTGGGATACTTTCCAACTCAATAGAAACAGCTCAAAAACGAGTTGAAGGCAAAAACTTTGATATCCGTAAAAACGTTCTCCAATATGACGATGTCATGAATAAACAGAGAGAAGTAATATACGGCGAACGTAAAAAAGTTCTGGACGGCGAGAACCTGCATGACAATATAATCTCTATGATAAAGAGCGTTATTGCTACCCACGTAAGTCTTGCAACCGGCGGAAGCGAGATCACGGATGACTGGAAAATCGATGAATTACGTCAGACATTTATAGGGTTATTCCTTACGCCTGAAGACTTAAATTATCATACCATTGAGCAGCTTGAAGGTCTGACTAAGGATGATTTAATAGAAGAACTCGAACAAAAAGCTCTTAAGATTTACGACGAAAAGGAACAGAAATACGGAAACGACGTAATGAGAGAGCTTGAGCGTGTAGTACTTCTGCAATGTATCGATAAAAACTGGATGGATCATATCGACGCTATGGACGATTTGCGCAGCGGCGTAAGCCTTCGCGCTTATGGTCAGCAAGATCCGGTCATCGAGTATAAATTTGAAAGCTATGACATGTTCGAGGCAATGACTGACGCAATCAAAGAAGATACCGTAAGACTTATTTATCTTGCAAGAATAAAGAGCGATTCAGAGTTGCGCCGTGAAAAAGTTGCTCGTGAAACCGGCGAAGGATTTGCCGGAGATGAAAAAAAGGTTAGTAAGACAGTGAAAAACAATACTCCTAAAGTTGGCAGAAATGATCCTTGCCCCTGCGGAAGCGGCAAGAAATATAAAAAATGCTGCGGAGCATAAATTAAAAACTAATAAAGACCTCCTATCATTTACGATAGGAGGTCTTTCTATACCAAGAAAATAATTTTCTGCCTATTAAATTTCGTTAGAATCTTCAGGTTCACCAACAGTGTTAAAAATCGCTTCAAATTCTTCGCCGCTGATTTTTTCTTTTTCAAGAAGTGTCTTAGCAACGACGTGAAGCTTATCCATATACTTATCAAGAATTCCAATCGCTTTTTCATAGCACTTGTCGATAATGTTTTTAAGCTCGTTATCTATCTGCGCGGCAAATGATTCTGATATATTTTTTGTTGTCGTGAAATCACGGCCAAGGAAGACTTCTTCATGCGGATTGCCGAATACAACCGGGCCAAGCTTATCGCTCATACCGTATTTCGTAATCATCTGGCGTGCGATATTTGTAGAACGTTCGAGATCGTTTGACGCACCGGTTGATATATCGGTAAGTGCCAGTTTTTCAGCAGCTCTGCCTCCAAGCAGTACGACAATTTCATCTTCCATTTCTTGCCGTGTTGAATAATACTTATCTTCTTTTGGAAGCGAAAGTGTATAGCCTCCAGCGCGGCCTCTTGGAATAATACTAATCTCATGAACCGGATCCTGTGTCTCAAGAAATCTGCTTACGATCGCATGACCTGCTTCATGATAAGCGGTAAGTCTGTTTTCACGTTCAGTAATTACTCGTGACCTCTTTTCTGGGCCGACAATTACCTTAATAGTAGCATCCTGAATGTTTTTCTCAGTAATTACTTTTGTATTCAACCTGGCTGCCAGCAGAGCAGCTTCATTTAATAAATTTTCTAGGTCAGCGCCTGTAAATCCGGCAGTAGACTTCGCAATCGTTTTGAGATTGACATCCTGTGCAAGCGGCTTCCCGCGTGCATGCACCTTTAAAATCTCCTCACGTCCCTTTATATCAGGGACATTTACAACGATCTGTCTGTCAAAACGTCCTGGGCGCAGCAAAGCGGGATCAAGGATATCCGGACGGTTTGTTGCGGCGATGATTATAACTCCTTCATTGGTTCCGAATCCGTCCATTTCAACAAGCAGCTGATTTAACGTCTGCTCACGTTCATCATGGCCACCGCCAAGTCCGGCTCCTCTATGTCTGCCGACAGCATCAATTTCATCTATAAAAATAATACATGGCAGATTCTTTTTGGCCTGCTCAAAGAGATCACGAACACGTGATGCGCCGACGCCTACAAACATTTCAACGAAGTCAGATCCGGAGATCGAGAAAAACGGAACGCCCGCTTCTCCTGCTACAGCACGTGCAAGAAGAGTTTTACCTGTTCCCGGAGGGCCAACAAGCAATATACCTTTAGGTATCCTCGCGCCTATCTCCATGTATTTTCGGGGATTCTTAAGAAAATCGACTACTTCCTTAAGTTCTTCTTTTTCCTCGTCAGCCCCGGCAACATCGTCAAAGGTTTTTTTGCGTGATTCGTCAATGCCTTTCTTTGCGCGAGACTTGGCAAAAGACATCGCTTTACTGCCGCCGCCATTCATATTGCTCATCATAAAATACCACATGGCGCCAAACACTAATATAAGCAACGCATACGGTATAAATGAAACCCAAACAGGCAGCTGCTGAGCCGCTTCATAATCATATGATTTTAGTATTCCGTCTCTACGCTGCTGCTTTATTAAATCGCCAACATCGTTTAAAAATAGGTTAGCACTTGGAAGACGGTATTTCTGCTCGGTATTATCCTGCAGCTTCATTGTCAGATTGTTATTTTCATCAATAACAAATTCCTGTACTTTGCCACCTTCAAACTGAGCAATAATGTCAGAATATTTCAGTTTTTCTTTGCTATTCGCGCTATCCAGCAATGTAATGGCTGTAATAATAACCAAAATAAGTAAAGCGTAAAATGCGAAACTTTTTAAATTAATCTTCAACTATTCCACTCCTTTAATGCTGTCAGGGACAACCTGTTACTCTGTATAAACACATGGTTTTAGAATGCCTATAAAGGGAAGATTTCTGTATTTCTCTGCATAATCAAGTCCATATCCCACTACAAATTCGTCCGGTATTATAAATCCTTCATAATCCAGCTTTACAGGCATTTTACGTCTGTCGGGTTTATCGAGCAGTGTTGCAAGAGCAATGCTTTTTGCGTTTTTATTTTTTAGTACTTCCATTATATAACTCAAAGTAATGCCGCTGTCAAGAATATCCTCAACAATTAATACATCATATTTGTCAAGTGCTATATCAAGATCCTTTTCTATCTTAACAACTCCGCTCGATTTAGTACCTTTCCCATAACTCGAAACAGACATAAAATCGATAGCGGCGGGTATAGTTATATTTTTCATAAGTTCGGTCATGAACATTACAGAACCTTTTAAAATCCCAACCAACAAAAGATTTTTATCTTTATAATCCTCGCTTATTATTTGACCCATTTCAGAAATTTTTTCATGAAGTTTCTCTTCTGATATCAAAATCTCCTTAATATCGTCCATCATACTCATAGTTTGCTCTCCTCCAACCCAATTATCATTATATCCTTAGTGTTTTTATCCGGTTTGTACATTGGTGTAACACCATAACCCATAATAGCTATAGGCATATCGCCATCGCAAATAACCGGTATTTTTATTCTTTTCTCAGCTGGTATTTTAAGTTCAATAAATAATTTTTTTAATGTTTTCCCCCCAGCGGAAGTGTTAAGAACTATCCTGTCCCCGGATCTGCGGCTTCGAACAACTAAATTTTTACTGATTTTATCATAACTGATTCTTTCTTTTATTAATAAACAATTAACTTTTGGATCATCCTGACTTAAAACATGAAATTTCCCAATGTTAGGTATAAATGTTTCGCCTTTTTTAAGTTCTTTACAATATGGTTCTAGGGTTTCATTATCTTTTCTAAAGACAAGCTTGTCTCCGCTTTTATAAACATTGAGATTTGCCGGAACGGAGGCTTCTTTAAATCCTTCTTTAGAACTAATATCCAGACCCGCTTCAATATGAGATCTTTCATAATCAATGCCGCTTAATGATTTCATACATACTGCTATTATCCTGGTAGAGATTGCATTATGAAAATCTTTGATTTTTTCAGCGGATAAAATAATTTCATTATCATCTTTATAAATAAGTGCCTTGCTTAGAAACTCTTGTGCTTTACTGTTTAGGTATTCTTCATCTTCAATCAGTCCTTCGCTCATTCTAGAAATCGTTCTAGAGAAAGACGGATTGAGCCGTTCCTCGATATAGGCTTTAATATTGTGCCTAATTGCGTTTCTTGTGTATTTTTCATCAGCATTTGTGCTGTCAGTTACAAAACTTTGCCCATAAGCGTCAAGATACTCAATTATCTCTTTCCGTGTAACTTTCAATAATGGCCTGATAAAAACTATACTTTCTTTCTCAATTCGCTGTGGTATTCCGCATAAGCCTTTAAGACCTGTTCCCCGTATTAAGTTATGAAGTATTGTTTCAGCGTTATCGTCCTGAGTGTGCGCAGTTGCAACGATACAACCGGAATATCCCCGGGCTTCATTTATAAATTCATTATATCTTGCTATACGTGCCGCAAGCTCTGTTGAAATATTTAATTTCTTTTCTATGCTTTTTACATTACAGCTTGCCACTCTTAGCGGTATCTTTAACTTTTCGCATAAATCCCTTACAAATAATTCATCCCGGTCAGATTCATCGCCTCTAAGATTATGATTGACATGTATTGCACAAAGTGTAAAGCCTACAGCTTCTTTTACCGAGTTCAGCGCTAACAGCAATGCTGTGGAATCAGCGCCTCCTGAAACAGCAGCAAGAACAGTACACCCCGAATAAACAAGTTTTTCTTTTTGAATAATATTAAGCAGATTTTTTTCAAAGTTTCTTTTACTCATTGTGTACCTTGTCCACGTTTTTGAACTGGGTAAGTTCTCCATCCCAGTATAACTCTATTGTATCAGTTCTGCCATGCCTGTTTTTAGCAATTTTACATTTAGCAATGCTGACCTGTTCATCAGCCGGATTTTCATCACGATAGAGCATAAGTACTATATCCGCATCCTGTTCTATTGCGCCGGATTCGCGAAGGTCTGACAAGACAGGCTCATTTCTTGACTCAGAGCCACGTGAAAGCTGTGACAAAACAACAACTGGAATATTTAGTTCCTTTGCCATTATTTTAAGGCTTCGCGTTATCTCCGCAACCTCGATTACCCTGTTTTCAGAACGGCGTGAAGAATGCATCAGCTGTAAATAGTCTATTATTAAAAGATCGACATTTTTTTCGCGTCGGATCTTTGCCTTCATCTCAGCAATTGTTACTGAAGGGTTATCATCTATTCTCAGTTTGCATTTAACAAGCATATCAACGGCCTCAGTCAGCCTATCCCATTCGTCCCCCCTTATATCGCCTCGCATAAGTCTTGTGCTCGGAATACGGGATTGTGTAGCAAGCATACGGGCTACAAGCTGCTCCTTTGACATTTCAAGTGAAAATACCGCAGCTTTCTTACCGTCTTTCGTTGCGGCATATTGAGCAATGTTCATAGCAAGTGATGTTTTTCCGACACCAGGACGAGCCGCAATAACTATCAAATCGGACCTGTTCAGTCCTGATATTATTTCGTCCAAATCAGACAGCCCGGTTGAAATGCCTTTATATTTGTCATTATTGCCGCTTGCTGCATCACTGATACGCTGGTATGTATCAGATACGATTTGAAGCATAGGCGTGAACTCATAACTTTTTCGCCCGTTCGTAATATCATAGATTTTCTGTTCAGAAGCGTCGAGGATACTTGCAAACTCATCACTCTCTTCTGAGCACATATCTATGATTTCTCCAGCTGCTCCAATAAGACCTCGCATCAGTGATTTTTCCCAGACTATACGTGCATACTTTTTTATATTACTGCTTGTAGGCACGAATTCTGCCAGCTGCAGCACGTATTTTTTGCTTTGACCTTCTTCATAGACTCCGGCCGTTTTCATACCCTCAAGCAGGGTTACGACATCCACCGTTTGGTTATCTGTGTACATGCCGTACATTATTTCATAAATTTGAGCATTCTGCTCTATATAAAAATCCTGCGGCGTAAGCATGTCGGCAACATCATTCATGCTGTCCGGGTCAATAAGTACCGCTCCAAGAACTGCCTGTTCAGCCTCAAGGCTGAACGGCACTCTTGAAATATTCATTTCTTCAGCCATTTCAGCCTCCTATTTTTATTAAGCAGCATAAACCATAACAAAAAATTTAGCGGATATTTCGGGATATATTTTTGCTTCGACCTCAACGGTTCCAAAATGCTTGATATCGTCATTTAATACGATCTTCTTTTTGTCAATGACAAGTCCAAATTGTTTTGAAAGCTCTTCGCTTATCTCTTTGGATGTGACAGAACCAAATAATTTACCTTGTTCTCCGCCTTTAGCTGCAATTTTAACAGTTTTTCCTTCAAGTTTACCGGCAAGTTCTCTTGCCTCTTTCTTTTCTGTCTCTAAACGGAATTTTACCGCTTCCTCTTGTGCTTTCAGCTTGCTTATATTTGTGTCGTTAGCCTCAGTAGCAAGTTTTTTGGGGAAAAGAAAATTTCGAGCATATCCGTCGCTGACATTGACTAGCTGACCTTTTTTACCCGTTCCTTTAACATCTGCCTGCAAAATTACTTTCATGTTAACCTCCGTTATTCTCTGCCAGATAGCGGTCTATTGCCGCGATCAGTTTTATTTTTGCTTCGTCTAAGGTGCCGCTTACCTGAACGCCGGCGTTAGTCATGTGCCCGCCGCCGCCTAAATATTCCATAATACTCTGAACATTGATGGTGCCTAACGACCGGCTTGATATATGAACATTATCGCCGACCATATATAATACAAAGGATGCTTCAACTCCTTCAATGGAAAGAAGCTCATCCGCCGCCTGTGCCATAACAGTTTTTGCATCTTCAAACGGTTCTCCATTCCATATTGAAATGGCGATTTTATCCTTATAAAAGTCAGCATTTTGTATGAATTCTGTCTTTCTTACATAACTGTCGAAATCGCTTTGGAATGTCTTTTTGACCTCCATAGGATCAGCGCCGGCTTTTCTGAGATAGGCTGCAGCTTCAAAAGTTCTGAACCCTGTTTTAAAAAAGAAGTTTTTGGTGTCGAGCACAATTCCTGCAAGAAGTGCTGATGCCTCGTCACTGAGAAGTGTTCCTTCACCATCAATATATTGAACTAGCTCGGTTACGATTTCACTTGTTGATGAAGCATAGGGTTCGTGATAATTCAATACCGCGTTTTCTATATAATCTGTCATTTTCCTGTGATGATCAATTACAACGATATTAGCAGCATTTTTTACTATATCTGCAAACTCAACATAATGAAGGCTGTGAACATCACAAACTACAAGCAATGTTTTTAAGCGAAGGAGATCGAGCCCCGTAAGCGGATCAACGAACACGCCTTCATAATCAGGCATTTTCTCCAAGTTTTCAATTAAAGGCATTGCAAGGTTGGTGCTCCTGTTGCATACTATGTTAACACGCTTGCCGGCAACCTTAGATATGCGCGCAATACCTACACTTGCACCGACAGCGTCAAAATCTGCGTATTTATGTCCCATAACGAGGACATTATCGCTATTTTCAATAAGCGCCATCAATGAATCCGCTATTACACGTGATTTGACCTTTGTTCTTTTTTCAACGCCTTTAGAGCGTCCGCCGTAAAATTCATAGTTATTTTTGGTTTTTATTACCGCCTGATCTCCGCCTCTACCCAAAGCCATATCAAGTGCTTGAGCCGCAAATTCATAGCTTTGGGCAAATGTAGCACCTTCAGTGCCAATGCCGATAGATATGGTCACAGGGGTTTTGTCAATTGTTATTTTTCTTATAGAATCAAGTATACCGAATTTGGACTCTTTAATTTGATCTAGATATTTTTCTTCAAATACTATTATATACCTGTTATTGTCCATCTGTCTGAACAGAGCACATGCTCCTTCAGCCCATTCGCTTATCTGTTTGTCTATTTCGGCCATTACCCCTGACTTATCACGGCTTCTAGCAAAAGCGGCAACCTCATCATAATTATCTATTAAAACCAGTCCAGTAACTGGCCTGCTGTCTCTGTAGAGCTTGCTTAGGTTTACAAACTCTGTTTCTTCCTCAAAATATAGAACATACATCTGCTGGTCAGGAACATTTTCCTTGTTTTCATTATAAACAGGTATTCCAAAGATGATAAACTTTTTATCATTTTCTCCAACTGTGACATGCACTCCTGAAGCCAATGTATCTTTTTTTACCTTTGCTATATCTACACCCTGTTCGAATTCATTAATTTTTTTACCAAAAAACGCTTTTTTTGAAATTGTTCTCGAAAAAGCGTCATTAACCCAAACAATGGTTCCGTCAGCACTTACAACAGCAATAGGAAAAGGAGATTTTACTAACGCATTTCCAGCGTTGGCAGTAATATCTGCGGGAAGTTTATTCATAAATGCATTTAATTTTCCCACAGGAAGAGCTGTAAAAACAATATAAACTGATAAGCTGGCAATTATTCCAAAAAGAAAACCTGTTCCAGCGACTAATCCAAAGAAATATCCAATGATTATTAAAATCAAAAAAGATAAAGATATTATAATGTTATTTTTTAACTTCCCCTTTTGAATTTTTCTCATAAATCCCCCTCTCTTATATGAAAAAATCAAAAGTCTTCGTCATCTGGTCGCTTAATTAACTTTGACCAATTAATACGAAGTGCATCATAGAGACCGAAAAATACGATTAGCTTCATAACACCTATAAAAAACAGTCCAAAAACGATGATATAAAACATCAAAGGTGATCGTATTAACATACCATTTTTGAATAACCTGATTAAATATAAAATCCCCTCAAGTATAAATGCCGGAGTCATGACAAATACGAAATTATACAGCATTACATTTGCGAAATTTCCCAAAAATACGCTTGCAATCATAGCGATTATAACCAAAACAGCCCCTGCACGTGATACTCGAAAATCCTCCAGTAATTTACGTTTATCGCCGCTTACTATTTTATCTGTCGCGCGTGCAACAACTGCCGCAGCAAATGATGTGACAGTCGCAATTACAATTATGATTCCTGGAAATTCTATTCCGAGCGTTTGTTTTAGCAGCTTTGCAATGCTGTTTATCTCGTTTTGCTGAGCCGCAGATGGATTGCCCGTAAGCATAGAGCGCATGAGTCCAGCATACGACTGTGAGATTCCGTCGATTAAATTATTTATAAATGAGCGCAAATCAGTTATCGTAAGTTTACCGTTAATTTTAAATACAACATACGCAATTATCCCAAGTGCTGCTGCAGTTAAAAGTTCAGCACCAAAAACCGTCAGTATTTTAATATCAGTCTTTTTTACAGCACCTAGGCCCATGATAATCGAGAGCGGAAAAATTATCAGTAAAATACAGAGAGCACCTGCTAAATTCTTTGCGCCAAAAAAACTGTACGCAGTTAAAGCAACCGTCGCAATCGTTAGGATTTTATATCTTCCGCCGGCAATGAGTGTAACCCCGCATACAGCAGAAAACACGACCCCGAATACTTGCGTTCCGGGCATTATGATCATAAGGCAGGCAATAATATAAAAAATAGATGCAAATACTGCAATCCCTTGATATCTGTTATCTGTCTTTTCCAAATGTTCACTCTCCAAATACGTTGTGTGATTAATATAGTATTATATCATGGTATTTATTATATTGAAATAATATTTTTTTAATTTCGAAAAATAGAAAAAACATCAAAATTTAAATAAAAGATGGCTTTAGGCCACCTTTTAAATATCCATAATAACAGGTAAAATCATAGGGCTTCTTTTGGTTTTCGAATAAAGATACCGCGATAGTTCATCCTTCACTTCACTTTTAAGTGCCTGCCAATCGCGTGTATAATTTTTTTCGTATTTTTCAAAAATATCTCTTGCTATTTTACGTGCTGTTTCTATCATATCTTCAGCTTCACGCACATAAACAAACCCACGTGATACAATATCGGGGCCTGCTAAAAGCTGCCCAGTTGCCGCATCTATTGAAGCAACAATTATTATCAATCCGTCTTCAGATAATAATTTTCTATCACGCAAGACAATATTGCCAACGTCTCCCACGCCAAGGCCATCAATTAAAACTGCGCCGCTGGGAACGCTGCCATTGATTTTTGCTGTACTTTCAGTAAATTCCAATACCTTTCCTGTTTCCATCATTATAATATTATCATTGGTGTAACCAAGCCTTTTTGCAAGCTGAGCATGCTTATAGATATGCTTATATTCACCATGTATCGGCACGAAAAATTTCGGTCTAACAAGTGATATCATCATCTTCAGCTCTTCTTGACAAGCATGACCTGAAACATGTATCTCGCGAAGTCTTTCGGATATAAATTCCGCGACAAGTTTAATAAGCTCGTTTACGACCTTTGAAACTGTTTTTTCGTTACCAGGAATTGGATTGGCTGAGATAATAACCATGTCATTCGGACCTATTTCAACGTTACGGTGGTCAGAGGAAGCCATTCTTGCAAGTGCTGACATAGGTTCTCCCTGGCTGCCTGTTGTGATCAATACCAATTTATCATCCGTATAACGTGAAATCATTGAAAGGTCAATCATTGTCCCATCTGGAATATTCATCATGCCAAGCTCTGAAGCAACTTTAATGATATTAACCATGCTTCTGCCTGAAACTGCAACCTTTCGCCCGAATTTGACTGCAGCGTCAATGACCTGTTGAACTCTGTGGACATTAGAAGCAAATGTAGCTACTATTATCCGTTTAGTATTAGTTTTAAATAAGTTGTCAAAGGCCTCGCCAACAACCTTCTCGCTCATCGCCATGCCAGGCCGTTCAGCATTTGTTGAATCAGAAAATAGCGCAAGTACACCTTTCTTACCTAATTCTCCGAATCGGGCAAGATCGATCATTCCTCCGTCTATAGGAGTTGTATCAATTTTGAAATCACCTGTAAAAATAACAATTCCTACAGGAGTCGTAATTGATAGTGCTGTTGAATCCGGAATTGAGTGATTTGTATGAATAAATTCAATTTTAAATTTACCAAGTGTAATAGTAGAACCGGCTTTTACTTCGTGCAGTTTAATTTTTTTAAGCTTATGCTCCTCAAGTTTAGCACGCACGATTCCCAAAGTAAGCCTTGTTCCGTAAACAGGCACATTTATCTGTTTGAGAAGATAGGGCAATCCACCTATATGATCTTCATGTCCATGAGTTAATATAACCGCCTTTATTTTCTCATAATTACTAACCAGATATTTGTAATCAGGAATAACAAGATCTATCCCGAGCATATCTCCGCTTGGAAATGCTAAACCAGCATCTATTACTATCATTTCGTCGCCGTATTCCAAAACAGTTGTATTTTTCCCTATTTCATCAAGGCCACCAAGCGGTATAACGCGTAGTTTCTCTTTAAATGTGACATCCTCATTATGCCCTTTAGAAGCATTAGAATTCTTGGCATTTTGCTTTTGCGCAGGCTTTACTGTATTCTGTATTTTTTGTGATTTAATATTGTCATTAACTAAATCAGTCTCAGCAGTTTGTACTTTTTTTCGTTTATAATACCTGTAATTATTTTTTTTCTTTTTAACAATATCTTCTTTTGCCGAAATTTCAGCCATATAATCCCCCGTTCAAAATAAATTTACAATGATATGTAAATCACAGCAGCAAAATATAGGGGTTTTTTAAGACCCCTATAGAACACCATTAATGTTTAGTTGATTCCGATCAAATAAAACAAAAAATAAATCCGAACAAATACATTGATAATAATTATAACTACAACGGTATATATTGTCAAGCCTCACTAAATCAAGCTTATGGCTCCGCATTATCTGCAAGACGATAAATCTCCCGTTTATAAAAATTGCAAAGTTCCTCAGCCGTTTCAGTGTTGGAAGCCTCAATTCGCAGATTAAAACCTCCCTTTTTTTTGGGTACAAGAAGAACCTCGGCATTTTTCTGTTCAAATCGGATTCCTTCGATTAACTCAGCGCTTCCCTCAAGTTTACTTTGCAGTTTTCGTATAACATAAGATTTACGATTTGCAGGAATCCATACTTCTGCTTTTTTAATAAAGAAACGCGGCAAACGTTCTGAGAACTTTTTAAGAGAAATCTTATTTCTGCTAAGTGATTCCATTATTCTCATTACTGCAAATAGAGAATCGTATAATGCCGGCTCATCATATAGATGGTGCCGTGCATTCTTATCGGAGTTGTCCGCTGGTGAAACTAGCACTTTTTCATATTTAACTCCGTATTCTTCGCAAATTCTGTCGAAAGCAGAAGGACGATTGTAAAAATAAGATACTTTTTTCTTACCTTTTTCGATAATAGATAACAAAGTTAATGCTCCCGTAAAGTCTGAAGAAAGCACTTCAAGCTCTTCATCTTTTGCGGACAACCACGTGCCGCTATTGTCAATATAAAAGTGAGGAATACCCAGTTTTTCAGTTTCAGAGATCATTATTCCACATGCAGTCAGCGCTTTGACTATTGTCGATCGGATAATCTGAGATTTGCACCCTATATATACTTCCCCTACGAGAGGTGTATTTATCGACTTTGTTAAAGCATTTATATAAAGTAAATCTATACCGTCTATACTTTGCGTTGCTTTAATATCTGTATACGATGCCCTTGAGAAGTCATCTTTATAAAAAGCATTTTGAAGCTTGCGTTCTATATATCTGGGAATACTAATACTGTCTTCGCCCTTTATCTCAATATGCAATAAACCGTTACGTTCAGAGATAAAAAACCCGCCATCCAGACCATAAGCATGTATGCTATAAGAAAGCAGCGCGCTAAACCCTTTTCCCAATCTGAAAACATTTGCTCCTGAAAATGATGCTCCTGATGCAAGGGCAGAACCTATCAAACGGGCGGTGGCCGAACCATCACACATAATTCCACATTTAAAACCCTTTTTCAGCGATGCTAGGGCAGCGCCAAGCCTACAGCACATCTCTGGAGTTATATCGATTCCTGCCTCGCCGGCAATCTCCTCTTCATCAAATAAATTATTTCCTGAATTACCCCAAACGACATTTGTTGTAATATGCGCGTGTTCAGGAATTGTTTTATTATTCCAAATTTTTACGTTAGGATTTATTTGGACATTATCCCCAATGATACAGTTTGCGCCGATTACACTGCCCTCTTGTAAAGAAACACCCTTTTTTAAGACTGCCGCGTGGCAAGTTACAGCCCCTTGTAGTTCACAGTTGTCTCCAATTCGTGAATAACTATGAATAATACTATGGGAAAGCCTGCAATTCTTTCCGACTGAGGTGAAATCCCCAATTATGACATTCGGTCCTATTGTCGACCCTTCTCCTATATTGACTCCATCGCCAAAATAGACAGGTTCATTAATTTTGCATCCCTTAAATTTATTTGTATTATTCTCATGTTTCGTATATAAATTAAACTTATCATTAAGCGAATCAATATTACTGGCAGTGTACGCGTTTATATCGCCTATATCACACCAGTAACCTTCAGCGTCATATGCATAAATAGAAACTCCATCATTCATCAGCTTTGGAAAAAGATCTTTTGAAAAATCGAAAACTGTATCCCCAGGAATAAGATTAAGCACATCAGAGTTTACTATATATATCCCTGTATTAACTGTATCAGCAAAAACCTCATTCCATGCGGGTTTTTCTACAAACCGTGTTACTTTGCCGGTATCGTCTGTCATTACAACGCCATATTCAAGAGGATTATGGATATGGGTCAGTACAATTGTTACTGCCGCATTTTTCGATTTGTGCCATTTTATAGCGCTTTTTAAATCGAAATCACAAACTGCATCGCCGCTTATCACAAGAAAATCTCCATCTAAAAACGTTTCGCAGTTTTTAACGCTTCCAGCTGTTCCTAAAGGTTTCTCTTCAATAAAATAGCGGAGATTAACACCAAACCGGCTTCCATCATCAAAATAATCTGTAATAACGCGTGGTAAATACTGTAAAGTAGCTGCTATATCTGTAATTCCGTTGTTTTTGAGAAGGGCAATTATATACTCCATGACAGGTTTCCCAAGCAGAGGAACCATAGGCTTAGGTGTGTCACATGTTATAGGACGCAGGCGGCTGCCTTCCCCTCCCGCCATAATCACTGCTTTCATATATTCCCTCTTTACTGCAGATTTTGTTGTAAGTTTATTATTAACTATTGACATATAAAAATACCTTTTAATAAATAAAGCAGCCTTTTAATAAACATTTTTTAGTATATTTGCCCAATTTCTTTTAAATATATGTAGACATGCTTTTAAAATAAACGTATAATAACTTTGTTATACATTTTTAGGAGGTAACAAATTAAATGAAAGCCAGTAAAACAATTTCTATGATAACAGCTGCTGTAGTCTCTGCAACTCTGTTATCAGGTTGTGGATTAAGCTCAGCGCCGGCAATGACCGTCAACGGTTACAAGATTAATAAACTCGCTTATTCAAATTTTTTAAGTGAAGGCATATCTGTTGCACAGAGTAAACTATTGAAATCTATTGATAAGATGACTGATTCAGACAAGGTTGATGGTAAGCCATATAAGGATTTTATTATCAGCTATGCAAATGATTTAGGTAAAGAGTATGCACTTGAGGATACTTATTTTGATACTGCAGGTTTAACATTTGACGACAAAGATAGAACAACGCTTGGACAATATACTACAAATATCGCCGATAACTATAAGGGTCAGTCAAACCTTGATGCTGCCTTAAAAGAGCAGGGGCTAACAATGTCTGAACTTGAGGAATACTACAGACATAATATAAAAGTTACCAAGTTGTCCGATTCCTTGTTTGGCGAAAAAGGTACAGTTGAGGCTCTTACAGATGCAAAACTTAAAGAGATTTTCAAAAGCGATTATTACAGAGTAAAACATATACTTCTACAGACAAAGGATAATACAACGGGAAAAGATCTTGACGAATCTGCCGTAAAGCAAAAAGAGGCAACATATAATGACCTGCTGACAAAAGCGCAAAATGGAGAAAATTTTGATTCCCTCGTTTCAACACACAGCGAAGACCCAGGAAGTACATCTCAAAAAGACGGCTATTTTTTAAGTAAATATACAACTAACTACGACTCGATTTTTACAGAGACAAGCTTGTCTTTAAAAGAAAATGAAATCAAAGGATGCAAAACACAATTTGGTTTTCACATTATAAAACGTTACCCGATAGACGCAGACACGACCTTTGACAGCCAAAAAGCTACTGTTAAAAGTGAAGTTCAGAAATTTAAATTAAAACAATATGTTCAATCACAGGCTAAAAATCCCAAGGTTTCTATAAACAAATCTGTTGAAGAAAAATATCTTAAAGAGATAATTGATAACTATAAAGCTCAGCAGCAAGCAGCAGCAAATTCAGCCAATAATTCAAATGGATCAGCAAGTAATAGCTCATCCTCAAGTGCAAACTCAGCGGCTGCAAGCAGTTCAGCACCTGCTTCATCAAGCTCCGCGGCTGCTTCAAATTCTGCGGCTGCTTCATCATCGGCAAATAGCACATCAAGTACAGCTAATAAGCCTGCAGCTAATAGTTCAGCAAATGCAAATAACACAGCAAGTAGCTCCGCACCAGCTGCACCGTCAGGCAATTCTAGCGCGCCCAGCAGTAAGTAATTGTGAATCTTAAATAAAAAACTAAAGGTCTCATGCTTCGAGTTTAAAGCGTGAGACCTTTTTTATTGAAATATATAAATGCACTCTAATAATTACCCCTTGATTCTCGAGTTAAACAAATACCTTATAATGCCTTAGGCAGGACGTCGCAATTAAATAGTTTTTTAAAATTAATGGCACCGTTTTAGCGGTGCCATTATCTATTTTTATAAATAATATTACTACGCGCCTAGATAAGCCTTTTTAACTTTTTCATTCTCCATCAACTCATCTGCAACGCCTTCCATTACAATCCTGCCTGTTTCCAACACATATGCTCTATTTGCTATAGATAACGCCATTTTAGCATTTTGTTCAACGAGAAGAACAGTAACCCCGCTGCTATTTACCTCTTTAATAATATCAAATATATTTTTGACTATAATAGGTGCAAGCCCCATAGAAGGTTCATCAAGAAGCAATATTGATGGGTTTACCATAAGCCCGCGACCCATTGCAAGCATTTGCTGTTCTCCGCCGGATAACGTTCCCGCAAGCTGATTCTGTCTTTCCTTAAGCCTTGGGAACTTTCTATAGACTGCAAGCATATTTTTTTCAACGTCATCTTTATTCTTTAAAATATAGGCGCCTAACTCAAGATTTTCTTTTACGGTCAGCTGTGAAAATACGCGCCTTCCTTCAGGAACGTGTGCCATGCCAAAACCTATAATTTTACTAGCATCTACCGCAAGTAAATTATGATCGCGGAGAGTAATCTCCCCTGATTTAGGCTTGATTAGACCTGATATTGCCTGTAACGTTGACGTTTTTCCGGCGCCATTCGCACCAATCAACGACACTATTTCTCCTTCATTTACATGAAGACTGACATCTTTTATAGCATGAATCCCGCCATAATATACATTTAGATTTTTAACCGAAAGCATTAGCGTTCTCCTTTCCTAACTGCCTAGGTATGCGCCGATAACCTTAGGATCGGCAGCTATTTGAGCGGGAGTGCCCATTGCGATTGTATTACCATAGTCAAGCACAACTATCCTCTCACAAATCCCCATTACAAGATTCATATCATGCTCAATAAGCAAAACTGAAACCCCGAATTTATCGCGTATAAATTTAATTGTATTCATCAAATCCTGCGTTTCTGTAGGATTCATACCTGCCGCTGGTTCATCCAGCAATAAAATTTTAGGCTGTGTAGCAAGAGCTCTTGCTATTTCAAGTTTTCTCTGCTGCCCATATGGCAGGTTGTCAGCAAGCTGGTCAGATAAATTTTCCAGTCCAAAAACCGCAAGAAGCTCTTTCGCTTTATTATCCATTTGCTTTTCTTCTTTCCAGTATCTCGGCAATCTTAGAATTGCTTCTGGCAAAGAACAATGCATATTTTTATGAAATGCGATTTTAACGTTATCAATTACACTCATCTTTTTGAAAAGCCTTATATTCTGGAAAGTACGTGCAAGCCCATAACGTGAAATCTGGTGAGGTTTTTTGCCTCTAACAAGTTTGCCGTCAATAAAAATATCTCCGTTAGTAGCCTGATAAACACCTGTCAACAAGTTAAATACTGTAGTCTTTCCGGCGCCGTTAGGTCCAATCAAACCAACAAGCTCACCGTCATTAATCTCAATTTGAAAATTCTCAACCGCTTTAAGTCCGCCGAATTGCACGGACAGATTATTTACTTCAAGAATAATACTCATTTTCTGTCCGTCTCCTTTTTACTTTGAGTTCCATTATCTTTGTTGTGTTTAACTGAATTTACTATTTTTTCTATTAACCTTGTAAGTGAAAATTCATATGTTCCGAGAAGGCCAGTTGGTTTAAATATCATTATTATCACGAGAGCCGCAGAATACAAAACCATTCTGTACGATGCAAATTCACGCAAAGCCTCCGGCAAAATCGTAAGGAATATCGCTGCTAAAATAGAGCCAGTGAAACTCCCCATTCCGCCAAGTACCACTGTGACCAGGATCTCAATCGATTTATTATAGTCGAATACCTTTGCTCCGAGAATTCCGATATATTGCGCGTAAATGCCTCCCGCAACTCCTGCGAAAAATGCAGATATCGCAAATGCCAGAACCTTAAAGTAAGTCGATGGTATGCCAAGCGATTCTGCTGCTATTTCATCATCTCTAACCGACATTATGGCCCGTCCATGCCGTGACCTTATTATCATATATAGAATAATGACTGTAACCACTGTAACTATGTATACAGTATTTGGAGTCGCAAGCTTTGGGATTCTATTTAAGCCACGAGCGCCTCCTGTAATTTTCATATTTTCAATTATTACTCTGATTATTTCCCCGAAGCCAAGAGTAATGATTGCAAGATAGTCTCCATGAAGACGAAGAGCCGGAATACCGACAAGAATGCCGAAAATAGACGCCACTAATCCGCCAAAAATCAGTGAGATAAAAAACAAGGAAGTCTTGGGAAGCCCCCCAAAGCCTAGTGCCGCTGCATTTTTTGCTAATAAGGCTGCGGAATAAGCACCGACAGACATAAACCCAGCATGACCCAAAGCCATTTCCCCGAGAAAACCGACCGCAAGGTTCAAGCTTGTTGCAAGAATAATATTAATGCCTATAACAAGCAAAATGCCTTGATAGTATGAGTTAATTAGCCCTCCGCTTATTAAAGACTGCATTATTAACCAAACAAGCAAAATCGCTGCCACGTTAATTATGTAGGAAGCAGGTTTTCCAATTTTAAATAATTTATTTTTATCCATATTTGCACCTACACTTTCTCGCTGCGATTTTTACCTAAAATACCTGACGGTTTTACAAGAAGCACAATAATCAGAATTCCATAAACGACTGCGTCAGCAAGCTGTGATGATATATACGCCTTCGCAAGGCTCTCTGCAACACCAAGTACGATACCACCCACCATAGCTCCAGGTATTAAGCCGATTCCGCCAAGAACTGCAGCGATAAATGCTTTGATACCAATAAACGAACCCATAAGAGGATCAATCTGCGGATAAGCCGATGCATATAAAACAGTCGCAACGGCTGCAAGTCCGGAACCGATCGCAAATGTTATCGAAATAGTAGCATTTACATTGACACCCATAAGACGCGCCGTATCGGTATCTTCTGAAACTGCGCGCATCGCTTTACCGATTTTTGTCTTTTTAATAAATACCTGCAGCCCTATCATTATTAAAACAGAGACAATAATAGTTATCAGTGTTGGAAATGATAAATTAAATCCCCCGATAGACGGCATAGTTACATTAAACATTTGGGGAACATTTCTCGGGTCAGGCGAAAACAAAAGCATAAATAAATTTTCGAGAAATAAGCTTACGCCGATCGCTGTGATTAAAGCAGACATACGGGGCGAATTACGAAGCGGTTTATAAGCTACAATTTCTATCAAAACGCCTAATATGGCGCACAAGACAACTGCACCAAAAACGCTTATCCATGCAGGTATTCCAAACTGTGCAAGGATAGGAATAAGCATTATGCATATGTACCCACCGACCATAATTATATCGCCGTGCGCAAAATTTATTAACTGAACAATGCCGTACACCATGGTATAACCAATAGCGATAAGGGCATATATGCTTCCAAGCTGCAAACCGTTCAACAGTTGCTTAATAAAGCCCATACTGTATCCTCCTATGATACCATAAATCAAAAAACCGCTACTTACGGCGGTTTGCAAAGCGACTCTCCGCCCCGTTTGATTGTTCAAGCAGGCGGGACAGTCCCTTTGCTTGCAAAATATTTAACATATGGGCAGACCAAAACAGGCCTGCCCATATGTAATTAAATTACGCGCTTACTTTGGTCTCAAGAACGTAGTCGTCATTCAGAATCTTTATAACCGTAACATTTTTAATAGGATCACCGTTATTACCATATTTAATAGTGCCGGTGACGCCGTCATAACTAGTGCTCTTAAGGGCTTTAATAACAGCTTCTTTATCTGTAGTACCAGCGGTTTTAATTGCATTAGCTATTATGTATGCAGCATCATAACCAAGAGCAGCAAATGAATTTGCAGCTTCATTGTACTTTGCCTGATAAGCTTCGTTGAATTTTACAACTTTTTGATCAGTATCTTTACTAAAGTAATGATTGCTGAAATAGCAGTTGTCTAATGCTTTTGCACCGTCTTTATCAAGAACTTTTAAAACGCCGTCCCAACCATCTGTACCAAGGAGAGGCTTGTCAAATCCAACGCTTCTTGCTTGTGCGCCAATTAAAGCGACTCTATTATAATAATCAGGAACAAATAAAGCGTCTGCACCAGACTGCTGAACTTTTGTTAACTGTGTCTTAAAATCTTTATCGTCGTTGCCATAACCTTCGTATGCAACAACTTGCATGCCTTTTGATTCTGCTGTTGATTTAAATGATGCAGCAGCGCCGGAAGAATAGTCATCAGATACATTATAAACTATAGCAACTTTTTTAGCTTTAAGATTATCAGATGCAAATGTTGCCATAACTTTTCCCTGGAAAGGATCGATAAAGCATGCGCGGAAAATATTGTCGCCATATGTAGTTACATCAGGAGCAGTTGCTGTTGCTGTAACCATAGGCATTCTGTCGGTAGCTGCTTTATCTGCAACTGCAATAGTCGGCTTGCTTGTTACATCGCCAAGAAGAACATCCATCTTTTCACTTACAAGTTTATTATAAGCGTTTACTGCTTCTGTGGCGTCACCCTTTTCATCAAGGACGTCATATTTAATCTGTACGCCGTTTATGCCGCCATTCTTATTAATCTCATCAAAAGCCAGGACAGCCCCGTTTTTAGCCGCTGTACCATAAATTGCAACGTTTCCAGTCAGTGGAGCAAGAATTCCCACCATAACCTGGCTTATTGCTTTAGATGTATTTGCACTGTTGTTAGCATTAGTGTCAGTTCCTTTTGAAGCCGCACCTGAAGCGCAACCTGCTAAAAGGGAGAGTGCCAGTACTAGTGCTGTTAATACTAATAGATTTTTCTTCATAAATTTTCCTCCCCATGATTTTGATGCTATTGCACCTTAAAAATTATTATATTTTCCATTATATTATTAGTATTAAAAAAAATCAATTGTAATTTATTTTTTTGTTTATAATAAGAAAAAAAGCCTGATAATTCAGGCTCCAGACTGTCGAAAAAGTACGCGCACCGCAAAAGCGATTACGTATAAGTAATAAGAATGGCTCAAGCGTCCCCGTACCGGGGCGCTTTTGCTTTCTTCAGAACAGGCGCCCTGCTGTATCTGCATACAGCGACGAGCGCCTGTTCTTCGTCTGCTTGTCCTTTTTCAATGTCTGCCAGCTTGCCGAAAACATAGTTTTTCGACAAGCTGAAGCCTGATAATTCAGGCTCCTCCTATAATATATTGAAAATTTATGATTTTGGTGTACTTGCAATATCAGCCTCTTTTAATGCATCTATGCAATTTTGACATTGATCCTGGGTACCCACAATATATAATTCCGAAGGGGATGTCCCCGACTGAAGAATAACATGCGCCCCGAAAGTATTCGCTGATACAGCATCATATGCAGCTTTTGCATTTATATTTTCCGGCTTGTATTTACTAACCTCAAGCATTGACTCAGCTGAATCATTTTTTGTTGTTTCAAGATTCTGAAAAATGTTTGAAACATCAGTAATAGTATCTTTGCTGCCTACTGCCATTGCATAAGACAGATCATCAGGTTTTGTCACTATACTTGCCTTAATATTTAATTTTTGTAATACTGCCTCAAAGTCATTTGCATTAATATTTTTAAAACTAAGTTCAACTTTATTTAAAACAGAATTTCCTTTATCATCTTTACTGAAGTATTCTTTCTTATCGATCATCCTGGAAACAAGCATTGCATATGCTATATTTCTAGGTGTAGCTTCTATAAGTAAAATATGCGCATCTTTTTTGTTAACCTTAACACTTCTTGTCTCGATTCCAAGCGAATCAGTAACCTCGATTAACTGCTGAGCATTTAAGTTCGAAAGTTTTAGTTTTGTAGCTAACTCTTCATAAATAAATGTGTTTTGAAGCCTGTCCTTGGGGCCAACAATAACGACATCATTGTCAACCAAATAGGAAAGATTATTCGCCTTTTCTGTAATTAAATTTAATGCCTTTATATAAGAAACAACAGAGGCGGTTATACTAATTTTCTGAGGCTGACCTATGTACAAAATTCTTTTATTGGAGAAATTCGAAATTACATTTAGTATATCTCTTATATCGGTATTACGAAAATCAATCGAAATATCCTCAAGTGACTCTGACTCTGGTTCAACATTAATATTAGCGCTTGCGGTAATGCCCTGCTCTCCTGTCGGCTGACCACTTGGTGCCTGTGTAGGTGTACTTCCCGGATCTGGTATGATCAGAATTTTGCCGGCAGTAATACTGTCATTTTGAATCCCGTTTGCATTTTTAATATCCTGAACTTTAATCCCGAACTTTTTCGCTATACCTCCTAATGTATCACCTTTCTCAATAGTATATTGAGACTGTGCATAAGACGTCACTGATAAAAAAGAAAGGACTAATAGCAAAGCGCATAAACGAAAGATATATTTATTTCTCATCATCAGCCTCCTGCTTTTGCGCCGGAATAGTATAGGCAGGATTGTCTAAAGTCAGCTGTACATTTTTACCGCCTATTGTAAAAACCGCCGTTCCTTCACTTGCGCTTTCTAAACTGATCTGCCCAACGGTTTCACCCACACTGATTGATATAACGCCGTATGACGTATCTAATACAGCGGCCGAAGTGCCATTTGAAATTTGAACAATTCCCTTTAATTCGATTTTACCTGTTATATTATTATTTATATTTTCAAGCCTGTTAACAGGCAGCATATCCATTTGTTCTTCTTTAACTTCTGAATCAATATCGGTCTCTTTAGCTGTCTGAACTCTAACAAATTCATCTGCGCTTAGCAAATTATATGTTATTATTCCGAAAGCGGTTACTGCAACAAGCAGGATTACTATTATTGCAATCAAACGAACTAACCTTGGCCTTTTTGCCCATTTATTTTTATATTTCATAAAACTCCAAAAACCGCTGAAATTGAAATAAGTAATTACTCGCGGTTACCGCGAAAACGGCAGGCGGCATGCCGAACTGAAAAAAATATATAATTTATTTTACTATTTTTAAGGGTTTTATGTCAATTGAATTTGTAATTATTCACGTTATATTAAAATTTGACATTATTTCTTATTGCATTTCGGTCGAATGCATACACCGCTTGCCCCCCAAACACAACATTTGCATTCTGATTTTTTCATAAGAAGTGCTTTTTCAAGTGCAATATATCCGCTGCTTTTTTTAAAAGCAGTCCATAAACTTGTAAAACATTCTTTTTTTAGTGATGCAACATTGCTATACTGGCTTTCGTTTCTATACAATTTTTTTCGACATTTAACGCTGCAACAGATCATATCATACCTTTTCTTTTCAAAATCCTTACCACAAATTATGCACTTTGTTTTCATAAACACTGCATCACCCCCAAAATTCTATTTGTTAAGAACATATGTTCGAATGTATTTTAATATAACTTCCAGATTTAGTCAATAATTTTTTTAAAAAATGGGGGCCTGGGATTTGAATTTAAATTTATTTATGTAGTTAGGAAAATTTATGCTATAATTGGTATACTACTAATGCAGGAGGGGTCTTAAACGGAGATTTTAAATAAAAACCAATATGCAGAGTATGAAAGCTTTGTGTCCACTTCACCCAAGGGGCATTTTTGTCAAAGCATTATGTGGTCAAAAGTGAAAAGTGCCTGGGCATTTGAAGCTGTTGTCGAACGAAACGAAAATGGCGAAATTATCGGTGCGCTGGGCATTTTAATACGAAAAGTACCATTTATGAATTATTCTATTATGTACGCCCCAAGAGGGCCTGTTTGTGATGTTCATGATAAAAGGGTTTTAACTTCGCTTATCGCAGGTGTGAAAGAACTTGCAAAGCGTTATCACGCCTATATTTTCAAGATGGATCCTGATGTAAAAAGTTCAGATCATGAATTCAGCGATATAATGAAAGAAATGGGCTTTACGATACGTGAAGACAGCAAAACGTTTGATGCCATACAACCTCGGTACGTATTTAGACTAGATATCAAAGATAAAACATCTGACGAAGTAATGGCTCAGTTTCATAGTAAAACTAGATATAATATTCGAGTGGCAATAAAGAATGGGGTCACTTCAAAAATAGGAACCAGAGAAGATTTAAAGGCTTTTTACGACCTTATGCTTGAAACCGGCATGAGAGACGATTTCGTTACGCGTCCTCTTTCATACTTTGAGCGTATGTATGATGCACTTGGTGAGCACATGAGACTTTACTTAATGATGCACGATAATAAGCCTATATCCGGTTCGATCGCGATTCATTACGGTGATAAGGTCTGGTATCTATATGGTGCCTCGTCTAACGCCTATAGAAATGTGATGCCTAATTACCTGATGCAGTGGGAAATGATAAATTGGGCTTTAGAACTAAAATGTAATATTTATGATTTTAGGGGCGTCGCCGGAATTATAGATGAAACTCATCCTCTCTACGGTTTATATCGTTTTAAAAAAGGGTTTAACGGGGAATTTACTGAGTTTGTGGGGGAAATGAATCTGGTATTAAACCCGTTTATAAATAAACTTACTGTCGTAGGAGAACATGCTTTTAAGCGTTTTTCGAAAATAAGATATAAACTTAAGAATAGGAACTCCGCTCAGCATAGGGAGGAGAAAATATGAAACGGCTTGTCGTTGAAACCGACAAGATTCAAAGTAATATAGACATAATCAAAAAGTACTCTTGCGGAGCAAAACTTATAGCCGTTGTTAAAGGAAACGGATATGGTCTTGGACTTGTCCCACTTGCTCGTATTGTTGAGAAAGAGGCCGACATGCTTGCAGTATCAACAGTAGCAGAGGCAGCAGCGATTCGCAACGCAGGAATAGAGTGTGAAATTTTAGTATTGACTCCTACCAGCCTTGAGGATGAGATTAATAGTATACTCAAATATAATCTTACTGCTGCTATTGGAAATGAGGACAGCGCTATAAAGCTGGAAAAAGCCGCTTCAGAGGCGAATGTCAATATATCCGCCCACCTGCTGTTTGACACCGGATTTGGTCGTGACGGTTTTATGCCCGAAGACATAGACAGAGTAATATCATTAATAAAATCTTTAAAATATATTAATATCACTGGAACATTCAGTCATCTGTATGCATCTTTCTCCAAAAACTTTAAGCTTGTGGACAAGCAGTATAATTTATTTACTGAAATATGCAACAAATTGCAGTCGAGTCATATAGATCCCGGCATGCGCCATATTGCAAATTCATGTGCTGTATTTTTACATCAGGATAAATTATTGGATGCTGTAAGAGTAGGATCAGCCCTTGTTGGCAAATTGCCTCTCAAAGAAACGTATGGATTGCAATCAGTAGGCTATCTCGAATGCACTATTGATAATATTAGAAAACTGCCCCCCAGTCATAACGTCGGATATGGAGATGTTTTCAAAACTAAAAAAGAGACCGTTACCGCACTCGCAGATGCCGGATATGCAGACGGACTTAATATTAAAAGAGCCGGAGATGCGTTTAATTTCAAAGAAGGCTTACGCGGTGTTTACCGTGCTGTTTGTGCGATGCTTCGAAGAGAAATTTTAAGCTGCGAAATAAATGGCAAGAAAGCCTATGCCCTGGGCAGGGTATGTATGCTCGGGACAATATTAGATATTACTGATATAAACTGCAACGCCGGAGATATTGCAATTTTCCGTCATATCAGTCCGATGCTGGTCAGTTCAGAAATACCTCGCGAATACAGATAGCTCGAATTCGGAGGAAAAATGTCTATCTACAATGCATTAAAAGAGTATGAAAATTTGCAGACGCGTTTTCACATGCCCGGACACGGCGGACTCGATTCCAAAGATATTTTAAAAGAATTAGACAGCATACTTCCGTTTGATGTTACTGAGACCTCATTAACGGATAATTTGTATGATCCCAAAGCTTTTATAAAACAAAGCGAACGTAAAATTACAGATTTTTATGGCACAAAAGCAAGCGTTATTTCCGCCGGGGGGGCAACGCTTTGCATAAACACTGCGCTAATGCTCGCAGGCGGTCAGGGAAATACGATTGCAGTAGACAGAAGATGCCATAAGTCGGTTTATAATACAATGGTTCTCCTTGATCAAAAGCCAGTGTACATTTACCCTGATGCTGAGAAAAATTCTGTATTAAATTATATTGACCCGGGGAAACTTGAAAGTTTGCTTAAGGAAAAGCCGAACATTTCCTGCATAATCGTTACAAGTCCCACATATTATGGTATAATAAGTAATATCAAAGAAATATCAAAAGTGTGTCATAAATATAATTCGCTTCTTGTAGTTGACAATGCGCATGGTTCACACCTAATTTTAGATAAAAACCTTCATCCATTATTCAATGGCGCTGATATTGTAATAGATTCGCTTCATAAAACTTTACCAGCCCTTACGGGGGCAGCCTTGCTTCATTCACAGCGTTTTTCATCAGAAGAACTTAAATCCGCGATGTCTCTATTTGGATCATCAAGTCCTTCTTATCTTATATCAATGTCGGCTGATCTTTGCACAGATTATCTAATAAGCGGGAAAGCCACGGTTGATTTTAATGAAGTAAAAACATATATCGAAGAAGTAGGACAATATGTTGAGTCGCATTCAAAAGTCAGTGTCATATGCGGCGGAAAAGAAAGCAGAAACAATTCATTTTATTTGGATCCCTGGCGTTTAACCCTTGATTTTAATATGACACAATTATCGGCAGAAACTGCATCAGACGCTCTCTTAAAAAAAGGTATTTCTATAGAATTTGCAGATAACCGTTATATGGTGCTAATCATACCTCCCAAAACCAATAGAGAAAGCCTAAAGTATTTTGGACGGCAGTTATGCACCATTCTTAATAAACTTCCCGAATCTCCTAAAAATAAAGAAATCCCGGATTTGCGTTTTGAGCAAGTGCTTTCGCCTCGGGCTGCATACTTTTCCCCTATTAAAAAAGAAATCCCGCTAAATGAATCGCTTGATAGAATATGTGGTAAAGCGGTTATACCTTACCCCCCCGGTATTCCTCTCATATCACCCGGTGAAAAAATTACCCGTGAATTTATTGAGTATTGCAAAGGCACTATAGATAAAATCACAATTATCGAGGAGGGCTGAAAATGAAATTAATTATGGCTATTGTTAACAATGATGACAGCTCCGCAGTCCAGAAGCATTTGACTAAGGAAGGCATTCAGGTCACCAAACTTGCAACAACTGGCGGTTTTCTAATGAGCGGCAATACAACGTTTATCATTGGGATTGAAGAGGATAAGGTTGACAAAGCCCTTGAAATTATTGAAAAGTACAGCAAACAGCGAAAACAGGTGATGCCAACCGCTGTTACAGGCAATGGTCTAGGAATGTACACTTCTTTTCCTGTAGAAGTAACAGTTGGCGGTGCAACCGTTTTTGTGCTCGATGTTGAAAGATTCGAGAAGTTATAAAATTTCTTTGTGGGGTTCGAATGAACAGTATCCTGACAGAAAATGTATTTGGCAACGAATCCGTCCGTGACCGTCTTGAACAGGCGGTTCGGACGGACACTATTTCTCATGCCTACATATTCAGCGGACAGGCAGGACTTTACAAATCAAATACGGCTTTACTTTTTGCACAGATGATATTATGCGATAATGAAAATAAGCCCTGCGGTCACTGCCCGTCTTGTTTAAAAGTATCAAGCGGCAATCATCCTGACATGTTAGTCACGGATGCCGGGGATAATGTAAAATCAATAAAGGTCGAATTAATTCGATCGATTCGCTCTCAGGCATATATTATGCCAAGCGAGGGCAAAAGAAAAATATTTATTATACGCGATGCACATAAAATGACTATTGCTGCTCAGAATGCTCTGCTTAAAATATTTGAAGAGCCGCCCTCTTCTGCCGTATTTATTCTCGTCACTGAAAATCTCCAAAAACTTCTTCCCACTGTAAAATCACGCGGTTCTATAATCAATTTCATATCACCTAGCATTGAAGATACAAAACTTTTCCTTAATAAAAAATATGAATCCAAGTATCCAAAAGAGTTAATCTCAAATGCCTCCTCCTTTGCGGGTGGCGCACCTGGAGAAGCGGAAAATATTTTAGAGAATACTAAGGTGACAGGTTTTGCACCTGGGTTTTTTAAAGCCGCCGTCTCTGGTGACTTATATACATTTTTGCAGAGAATTCTCTCTATGACCGAAAACCGAACTTCTTTTTTACAATATTGTGACTCAATCATAAAAGGGTGCAGTGATCTGATAAAAATCAAGGGCCAGAGTAATGGTAACCTTTTTCATCCTGAAAGCAGGCAAATACTCACAGAGTATTCGAGGAAATTGACAAGAGCCAATCTGTTTAATATAATAGACATAATTCATAAATGCAGGGACACCGCAGAAAACACCAATACCTCGCTATCTGTCGTTGCAATGAATATGCTTTTAAAATGCTGGGAGGAAATACATTGATTATATGCGGAGTCAGATTTAAAAAGGTTGGGAAGCTCTACTACTTTGATCCCGCCGGCATTCCTCTTTCCGTAGGTGATATGGTTATCGTTGAAACGATACGTGGAATAGAAATGGGTGAGGTCGCTATCGCCTCAAAAGATATCGAGCCTGACCCAAGCCGGGAAATAAAGAAGGTTTTAAGGCTTGCCACTCAAGAAGACTTGGAACATGCCTCAGAAAATAAAAAGAAAGAAGATTCAGCCTTTAAGATATGTCTCGAAAAGATTGCACATCACAAACTGGATATGAAACTTGTTGACGTAGAATACACATTTGACAATAATAAAATCCTGTTCTATTTTACAGCTGACGGACGTGTTGATTTCAGAGATCTTGTTAAAGATCTTGCATCTGTGTTCCGTACTCGTATCGAGCTTAGACAAATCGGAGTTAGGGATGAGGCAAAAATGCTTGGCGGCGTAGGAATATGCGGTCAGCCATTTTGCTGTGCTACTCATCTTGGGGAATTTCAGCCTGTATCAATAAAAATGGCAAAGGAACAGGGGCTTTCGCTTAATCCTACTAAAATTTCAGGTACATGCGGAAGACTTATGTGCTGTCTTAAATATGAGCAGGCTGCATACGACGAACTGTTGCGCATTACTCCAAAAGCCGGCGCTATTGTCAGTACACCTGATGGGAACGGGACTGTAGTTGAAGCTAATCCTATTACGGGAGTAATTAAGATAGGACTTGAAAAATCACCGGAGTTGCCGCCTAAAATTTATTCGCGCGAAGATATAAAAGTAATTAAAGACGCAGTCATTCATGTTGAAAAAAATGAAATTGAAATGCTGAAAGGTTTAGAAGAATAGTTTAATTTTTACCACAGCCCTTTTTATAAATATTAAAAAATTATTTTCAAATTTTTCATTTTAATTTAAGAATCCAAGTGTATTATATAAATATGGAAAGCACTTTTCATATTATCCACCCCAAATACCAAGTAAAGCTGCAGCATTTAAATGCTGCAGCTTTACTTATATAGATAATTATATCCTTAAATTTTGTTTAATAACACCGCATGCAATCTTTTCGCCGGAATTCCCCGAAGGATTTGTTGTTAAGTCATCCTGATTTTGATGTATTATAACAGTTTTGCCCAGTAAATCAAAAGGACGAAATTTGGTCGTATAAAAAATTAAGTACGCATATCCGTCACTTGCAAACAAAGGTGGCATATCACCTGTATGTAATGGATGAAGTCGGCTATCGGTGTCATAATGTCCTCCGGTATCCGCAAAAGGCTGTTCTGGAGTGCCTGTACAACTGCTGCCCTCGTGAATATGAAAGCCATGTATCCCTGTTAATTCTTTGCCGTCAGCTCCTGTTTTTGGGAGATTAAATACTTCAGCGACTATAAGCGTTCCTCTCCCGGCATCGTAAAAGTCAACCTGACCTCTTATATCCTCATACTCAGGGTTACCCAAGATATCGGCCACAGCATCGGGGTGACGTGTTTGCAGCAGCCGTGTAAACATTTCAGTTCCTATTAAAGGCATATACTATCTTCCTTTCTAAAGACCATTCGATACAGTATATGCCTTTCGATTGTTTTTGTGTTTTGATAAAAAATCATAGATTTTTGATCGTATTTTTAATTAAATTTGAAAAATCATTTTGAATTTTTTCAGCAGCTTTAGTAATATCATTGTGAGATAGTTTATATTTCGATATTCCTGTGCCCATATTCGTTATACAGGATATAGCCAAAATTTCCATACCTGCATGATGTGCTGCTATAGCCTCTGGGACGGTAGACATGCCTACGGCATCGGCTCCAAGAAGTCGTGCCATCTTTATTTCAGCAGGTGTTTCATAACTGGGACCTGAAAACCACATATAAACGCCTTCTTTAACAGAGATACCCAAATTATCAGCGGTAGCCTTGCACAATTCAATCAAACGGGGCGTATATATATCACTCATATCAGGAAAGCGTGGTCCGAATTCATCGGCATTAGGACCAATTAGCGGGTTGCGAAATGCAAAATTAATATGATCCGTAATCAGCATAAGGTTACCGGGTGAAAAGCTTGGATTTATCCCGCCTGCCGCGTTTGTTAAAATTAATGTTTTTACACCAAGCAGCCTCATTACTCTTATGGGAAAAACAATATCAAGAGGGGAATAACCTTCATAAAAATGAAGTCTTCCGTTCATTAAAACAACATCTTTACCGGACAGTTTGCCAAATACCAGTTTTCCCTCGTGTCCGGGAGCTGTTGAAGGTTTGAACCCCGGAATATCGTCAAATGGTATTTCAACTGCGATTTCAGCCTCTTTTGCGAGATTACCGCATCCCGACCCCAATACTATGCCTATTTCAGGTTCTGTTTCAATATACCTTTTTATATTGCTTACAGCTAAGTTATAAAATTTCATTTATTTACCCTCTAATAGATTCCTTTAGAGATATTATAGAAATGTTTGATACTAATGTCAATTATGCAAGAGCGGCATAATAGCTTCCCAAGAATGAAGAAGTTTGAATAACAGCTTCAGTATATGATATGCTTTTTGCAGCTGCGGCAAAATCGTTAAAGTCAGTTTCAGGTAAGCAAAACTTAGTGATCCCGGCACCAATTACCAATTTTAAAAATGCCGGATCACAAAGCTTTATTCCGCATGCAACGGCTGGAATACCAGTTTTTCTAGAGGCAAGTGCAACTCTCTGCGCCGCTTTAACAGCTGCCCTGGTGCTCTTAAATTCACGCATCAATCCATTAAACCCAATGTTAACAAAGGCACAATGCCGCATGATATCATCACAAAGTATTACTGCTGAAGGGGTTTCAATCATTGCGCCAAAACCAACATTCCCACGGAACATTGGTTTTACATTAAGTATATCTTTTTCGTCTTCTACATTTGGTATAATAATATTAAACATACGTCCCTGAGCGGCATCTATTAGTTTTTTAATCTGCATTTCGCATAGTTCATCCTGGGAAATGTTTTTGCATAACTCAGTTTTGTCACCTGTTACATCAAATAAGCGCACGTTTATTTTGCGGCAACGATCAAATGCCGATCTATAACTCTTTTCTTCATCCTCTCCGCCTATCAAAATACCTTCGCTGCGCCACATACCTATGTCAACTGGAAATTTGTCAGTTGCCTCTATTATGTCCTTATAAGTAAGCACGCTTGCAGATAAGGATATTTTAATACCGTCACTTGTTGTTATGTTGTTTATATCCAAAGGTTGTCGTACTTTATTAATTACACTGTTCATCAGCGATTCATCGGGGTTTATGATTATAACATGACGTCTTCCGTCTATAATAAGACTTTCACTGTTTCTTATGCGTGACAATATATCGTTTTCAACGACAGCAATAGACGCACACATTTGCTTTAAAAAAATTACACTGTGTGACAGCAGACCTTTTTCATCAGTAATTACACCGCTGATCGTATTTTTATAACGCATAAGATTTGAAATATCGTCCACATCCGTCAGAATGTCAACTCCGGTATGACCTGCTATAACTTTTGAATCAAATGTTTTGCAAGAAACAATATCCATAAATTACCATCACCCCGACGTTCTTATTATACAAATAATTTGTGTCGAAAATTGTCAAAAAATAATTTATTCAAGCTTTTTATTCTATGGTATGCATATTAATAATTTTTGACATTTATGACATGACTTATACAAAAACGGCAGAAATAAGGATAAAATATTGTATTTTTTTCTTGTTTTCTATAAAATAATGAATCAGAACTAGGAACAAAAAAATTAATAGTTACCCCCCGGCAAAGCCGGGGGTTCTTCATATGCGGGCAAAGCCCTGTTTTTCTGGCGGCGCCTCAAGGCGCTGGTACGGTCTGCCACTTGCAAAAGTGTGTTACTTGCTACCCGTAAACGGGTCTACGTACTC
>JAUZPM010000010.1 GCA_030705925.1 Bacillota bacterium | reverse complement strand
CTTATACTTGATGATACAACGTCGGCAGTTGATATGGAAACCGAGGCCATTATCCAAAAAAATTTAAGAGAACTCGACTCCTGCTCTACAACGCTGATAATTGCACAGCGTGTTTCTTCCCTAAGACATGCCGACCGCATATACGTTATCGACCGGGGAAAGATCGCAGAGTCAGGGACTCACGACGAACTTATGGCATTGAAAGGCTATTATTATCAGACCTGTCTCTTGCAGTACGGGCAGGCAGAAGAGGAGCTTACAGGATATGGCACGAAATAAATATAATATAGACGAGGAGTTGGACGCACCCTTCAACTGGGTGCATATCCGACGAAGTCTCCATTATGTAAAAAAATATAAATTCAATTTTCTAAAAGCATTTTTGTGCAGTATAACCTCGGCATTGCTTGGACTTCTTACTCCACTTATAACTAAATTAGTTATCGATAAGTATATCCCGCAGAAAAACGTCAAAGCCATATTGCTGCTTGGCATCTGCTTTCTTGCAATTATTGTAGTAATCGTCTTATGCAACAGAATGAGATCGAAGCTCAATGTCAGAAACGGGCAATCGATAATAAGTGACATGCGCTCTGACCTGTTCATCCATCTTCAGAAACTTCCCTTCGATTATTATGACAGCCGACCTCACGGCAAAATTCTTGTAAGAGTAATCAACTATATCAATTCAGTCGCCGATTTTCTCTCAAACGGACTTATAAACTCTATCCTAGAGCTATTGAATCTTGTTTTCATCGTCTGCTATATGCTTATCGTCAGCCCGAAACTGACACTAGTAGTTCTGTCGGGGCTGCCGATTTTTGCAGTATATGTAATGATCACCAAACCGCTTCAACGCAAATCGTGGCAGCGTTATGCAAATAAACAGTCAAATACGACAGCTTATCTTGCTGAAAATATTAACGGTGCTAAAACCACAAAGGCATTCACTCGTGAGCATTTCAACGAAGAGATTTTCGATGGTCTGTTAGAAGAAACGCGCTCCAACTATATGCGCGCAATTTACATAATACAAGGAATGTGGCCTGTAACCGCTTTTCTGTCACGCCTTGTTACCATCTCGATTTATTTGGCGGGAGTTTATATTTTCAGAGACTCTATTACAGTAGGAACAATAGTCGCCATGGCAGGATACGCCGGGCGCTTTTGGGGCCCTATTCAAAACCTCGGTAATATCTATAATAACCTGCTTAATACCGCCGCTTATCTTGAGCGCATCTTTCAGGTTTTAGATGAACCGGTGACAGTTACAGATATTGCCGGTGCCGCCGAAATGAGGCGGATAAAAGGCAGCGTTATATTTGATCACGTGGTCTTTGAATATGAGAAAGACCAGCCTGTTTTGAAAGATGTATCTTTTAAAGTATCGGAAGGTCAAAGCATCGCATTGGTCGGACCTACCGGTGCCGGAAAATCAACGATTATAAACCTGCTTTCCAGATTTTATAACTTAAAAAGCGGAACCGTAAGCATAGACGGGCAGGACATAAGTAATGTTACTTTACATTCGCTAAGAAAGCAGATGGGGATAATGCTTCAGGATACATTCATTTTTTCTGGAACTATCATAGACAATATCCGTTACGGAAGGCTTGACGCCACAGATGAAGAATGCATCGAGGCCGCAAAGACAGTGCATGCCCATGAGTTCATATCAAAACTTCCTAAAGGGTATTACACGGAGGTAAAAGAGCGGGGCGAAGGCATCTCCGCCGGGCAGAAACAGCTTATTTCATTTGCCCGCACGCTTTTGTCCGATCCAAAAATACTGATACTCGACGAGGCAACATCCAGTATTGATACTCACACCGAACGTATGGTTCAAAGTGGCATACAAGAACTGCTTAAAAACAGGACATCCTTTATTGTTGCGCATCGCCTTTCGACCATAAAAAACTGCACTCGAATAATGTATATTGATGGAGGAGAAATAGCCGAATCCGGAAGTCACAGTGAATTAATCATAAAAAAAGGGCTATACTGGCAGCTTTATATGTCCCAGCTAAATGACGGAGTCTGCGTTTAAAAAAAAGCCGCTTAGTACAGCGGCTTTTTCCATTTCTTTTCTGACGGATCAGGTAAAATAAAAACGCATTCATAAAGTAAAACCGCTAAAGATATTATTGTTATAACGATAACTATCGGATATTCTCCGGAAAACCCGCTGGAAGAAGTATGCTTTAGCAGTATCCCTAGATATGCCCAAATAACAGCAATAGCATATGCGATACTCTCGTTATGTTTTAGAGTAAGCGAAGCTATTACTAGCCCCACAAGGATAATTATTGACGTCCAGACCTGTTCCGGAATCCCCCATCCGTTCCAGTTAAGGTATACTAGAAGGACTGTAATGTTTGCAATAGTGGCAACAGTTATCCAGCCAAAGTAGAGATTGAAAGGAACTTTGACCAAAAGTGCCTCTGTCGGACTTAATTTAAGTCTATTTAACGATAATGATATAATAATAAGACTAGACAAAATTACAAACATCAATATCACCGTAAGAGGAATTAAATTATAATGCCAGGCAAGTATCCATGCTGCGTTTGCAGCCGAAGAAATAATGAAGTATGGCCCTATGGCATAAAGAACATCTGCAAAGTTTTTATCTTTTTTAAGAGCGATAAATTGATATATCACAAAACATGCAAGCAGCAGATAGATTATGCCCCAGATAACAAACGTAAAGGGGGCAGGGGTAAAAAGGTTAGGATAGCGTTCTGATACGTCGCCTGTTTTTACGCCGTTAATTGGTAATGTATTGGCAAGCGTATTGACTATTATCATAATAATATAAAATACCGCATTCAGGACAGCAAGATATTTTGCCGACTCTTTTTTTTTTCACAAGAATCCCTCCCTCTTATATCTATTTATATATAACATAACATATTTATATTACTTGAAAATCATTAAACGATCCGCAAACCATGTTGACGCACAAAAGGAACGTCATTTAAGACGTTCCTTTTGTGCTGGTTAAGAGAGAGATTTTATCTAGATTAAGAAACAAGCGAATTAAAATAATTATAAAGCATTTGAGCTACTTGAGCTCTTGTAGCGGCTCCTGTAGGGTCTATGCTGTTATCCGAGCCGGATATGATGCCGTTACCGTTCAGCAAATCTATCGCCTCGACAGCGTATGAAGCTATTTTATCTTTGTCCGCGAAACTGCCGCTGACCTTTGTTTTGTCGATAGTGCCAAGCTTTTCAAGTGCCCTTGCATATAATACAAACATATCTTCACGGGTGATCTCAGCATTCGGATCAAACTTGTTCCCGTCATAACCTGTTGCAATTCCAAGCGCTTTAGCTTGAGTTATTGCTTCGTAATAATAGCTGTCAGATGGAACATCGGCAAAACTATCTGTCGATGCGGTATTGCTCGGAAACGCGCGCATGAGCATTAATATGAAATCTCCGCGCTTTACGTTATCATTTGGCTTAAACGTCCCGTCAGCATAGCCTTTAATAATGCCTTTTGAAGACATATATCCTATTGCCGTTTCCGCCCAATGTCCTGAAACATCAGTAAACTCAGCATTTGGTTTGTCGGTTGGACTTTGATTATTGTCGCCGCCCGACCCGGTGCCATTGCCTGTTCCGGTATCAGCACCCCCAGTATCACCTGATGATCCTCCGCCAGGCGTACCAGCGCCATTGTCAGTCCCTGTGTCAGATCCTGTATTGAGTTCACCTGTACCAATAGATACCGTATAGTTTGCTGCAGGATTATTATTTTCATCGAGTACTTCGATCAAAACAGTACAGCCGGACGTGCTTGAAAGCGTATATTCTTTTGATGTCTGACCGCTGCTCTGAACAACCCCGTTGACCCGTAGTTTATGAGATGCATCCACAGCTTCAGGCGTAACAGCAACAGCCTTTGCCCCCTCCGGCACTTTAAACCTGTAGCTTGTTGACAGGTCGCTCATAGAAACATTAGATGAGCCGTTGCCGTAGGATACTTTTATGGCTTTCAAACTGTAATCGCTTGCATCGCTAGGAACCTGTTCCGGTTTTACACTGCCTGGCGACGGGAATGCCATGTTGTCTAATTTAGTAGACGTGCAGGTGTTGTTGCCATCAACGCTGTATTTAAAATCTATACTTCTGTCGACCGTATTATCGCCGTTTACATCCGGTCCGAATCCATACTGAACCGCTGAAATTACAAACCCGCTTGAATTTGCAACATCAAGACGTTTTGATCCGGTAGATAACGGCGTACCGTATACTACATAAACGTCTCCATCGCCGTTAGCATCGACTGGCTTTAGATTCGTACCGTATTTTTTATTAAAATCATCGATTGTAACACTTGGTGCCACTTTGGATTTATAATCTTTGACCCAGATTACTTTTGCTGTCTTAGCTGGCAGCCTTAAGTTTCCGGTTATTGTATATATATCGTATCCTGTAGGAGTATTGCCCTGCGATACCCAATAATTGAATTTATATCCCTTCAGATTGATGTCGGTATGGCTGTTATTGTAAACTTCAAAGAAACCAAACGCATCCTTTAAAGAGAAATTACTAAACTGCTGTTCTTTGCTGGTTACCTGCATTTCAGTGATATAGAGCTGCGACGTCAAAACATAACTGATGTCATAATATGTTTTTCCGTTATACTCTCCGGATACAACCGCATATATCCTCCGTTTATCCTGAACTTCGGGAATATCTGCTGTTACATCTACTGTCTGCTTAGAATCGAGTCCGTCAACATTCATCACTGCAAGCGGATCTGCAAGCTTTACACTTGATGAGCCGTTTTGGTTAAGATCTTGATAATACTGCGGCAGATCGCCCGTTAAGGTCAGTCCGTTATCGTCGCCCCTGTAATATGTTACCTTTATATTCGTCATTTTATTATCCGTGTTATTCCTGAGGGTTGTAATGACACGGTGCGGTGTGTCAGCGCTCGGGCTTAACTTCAGATCCATTTTCGAGACTTCAATTGCATTCTGACGTTCGACCCAAATCGGGGATGTTATTAAATGCTGACCCGTTTTAGTTGTAATACTTACATTATAGTATTTGTACTGTGCAGGCAGCGTAAAGTTTACATCTGCTGTCGGGGTATCAAAGTTCTGATTATAGACCTGTACAACATCTTCAGCGTATACCTTTATGCTTCCGAGAGCCAAGCCTTTAGCATCACTGGCTTTTATGCTGAAATTCAATGCGTCCGGGTTTTTTAGGCGAGATCCTATCTCATTGTTGTTTATACGGTAATCAACAGACAAACTGGGATTTGAAGTTATATATGTGCGGCTCTTTCTGAATGCTTCAATAAGATTGTCTTTTGTCAAAGCAGGAGCAAGAGCAACAGATACTGCAGGATCTGCAATGCCCCAGTTTGCGGAGTGGTTATCCTCGTTGGTCATTACAGCTAGGTGCCAGCCTTTTGTCAAAGCGCGATAATAGCCATTGTCAGACTGTACACGTTTGTTTTCATACATTATTACTTTATCGTCATTTTCAGGAGTGAAATAGCTGTAATCAAGGAAATCTCCCCATACTACGCCAGGATGATTAAACTGTGCGAAACTGCCGGGACTTTCACGCAGCCGGTCAAGATAGTCACGCATCGTTGTTTCCTGATCGTTTTCGACCCAATCAACGTTGAACGTGTTAAAATGCCCATACCATCCTGTCCAGGACATCTCTATTCCGTAAAACGCTATAAATCCTCCCGGTCCAGGATTATAGATGTCTTTTGACATCTGGATTCCTTGCGCAAGTTCGTCAGGCGAGGTCATATCGTTATGATCCGTCACGGCAAAAAAGTCAAGTTTTCCAACGTCCCTGGCATACTGGAAAGCGACTGAAGGGTCTGCTTTTCCGTCTGAAAATCCGGTATGGCTGTGCATCTCACCGTGATAACTGTTAAGCTGTGCTCCGTCTCCCAGCGTAAACTGTGAATCCACGACCTGTTTATTCTTATTTGCAGAATTGTCGCAAACCTCGAAATGAATGGGATATGTTCCGGCAGGCATTGGTCCGTTAGGTGTATATGTGACGCCTGTATCAGATATTTTGGCATTCGAAGTGACATCTTCATTGTTTACAAGCAGGCGAACTGATCTTGTGTCTACGCCTGAATCGTCCTTGTATTTAATGTCTATATTCGGGGTATAGGACTTCTCATAATAATAGTAATTCTCAGGCTTGTAATCTGTGATCTGCGGTGCCTGTTTGTCACTGAAATTGACAGTGAACGGCTGACCCGACTGGCTGTTCAGTGTAACTGTATGCAAGCCGTCAGTCGCTGTGAAATAGTACTCAAGGGTATTAGAATATTTAACATCTTTATAAGGTATCGTTACAGAATACGTGTTCTCCTCGCCTTCAACAGGTGTAAGCGGTTTTTCGACAAAACCCTTTGTAGTCCATGTCCTATAAAAAACAGAGGAATAGTGAAGAACATTCTCGTCAAATATCTTTGCTTTTAAGGTTATATCCTTTGTGTCCTCACCTTGGGTTTCCAAATTTTGATGTATCAGGTAAGGCGCTAAAGTATCATCGTAATCGAGCACTTTTTGTTTATAGTTTATTGTTCCAGGAGTCGGTTTTACTCCCGTATCGGTTTTTGTAAGGTTGATAGTACCGTCGGAAGGTGGTCCCCAGTTGACCGTACACCCATTCATTGCGTCATTGATGCCTTCGTTTACCTGATCGTTGTATGTTGCTACGCAAAGATAATCACCCGCATGGGCGTTAGCTTTCGCAAGCATAATAAGCTTAATGCCTGTATTGTTTAGGTTAAACTGTGTCTTGACCTCAGAACTGTCCGCATAAACTTGGACGACTTTTACATTGGAATTCTGTATGCCAAGTTTCTTTTTGAACATATCAACGTCTAGATTGATCGCTTTTGCCTGTGTTGTTATAAATGATACAAGAGCAACCTCGCCAGGATCGAGATAACAATCGTCAGTAATTATATTTTCACGTATGTCATTAGGATTGGTTTTGACATATCCCTGATACATCAGCTTGTAGTCCTTAAGATTCAGCACTTTATCGCTTGTATTATAAACCTCGACATATTCGTGATCGTCGAGTCCCTCCGGATTGACAAAAGCCTCTGTGATCATCAGCTCCGGCGTAGGTGATTTCGGAAATATCTTGGTTTCATATACCGTGCCTTCACTTGTTGGTGCGCGCATTTCACCGGCGGTAATATAATATTTTACCTTAGTCGCATTTTTTAGTGCACCGGAAGGAATAACACCTTTATAGAATTTCGCGTTATCTCCCTTTCTGATATTATCGAGAGACATCGCCACCCTGTTGTGAGGTGCTTCGTCATCTAATCCGTAAAACAGAGAAGGTGCATCGTCACTTCCCGTGACCACTGCAGCGACAGTCATATCCTGAGTATTAACCGTACTTTTCATTGGAGCATGAATGATCCCTTTAGTAGGTTCCAGATTTACTCCTACAGGTGTAAGCGTAAAACTTAAGTTATGAGTTGCAATATTCTGTTTGGGATAAGTGCTACCAACAAGTCCGCCAAACTTATCGCCGATCGTTAGTGTCATGTCATATCTTCTGATTTCCGAAATATCCACCTTGTATTTCAGTTGGCTTTCGCTGATTATACATTTCGAGGTAACATCCTTACCGTCAAATATGAATTTTATCGACGATTTGTCTACCCCGGCGTTATCCGTATAGTTGACTTCAACATAACCTGAATATTCGCCTTCGAACAATCCATCCGGCTTAAACGAAGTCACGCGTGGGCCTTCTGTGTCGTCTACCAGCTGGTAATATGGATCAAATGCAACATAAGGCGCGGTTGCGTAATTTATGCCGTCGGAAACAACATAGAAATATCTGATGTTCTTGGATTTTTTCAGATCAGAAGCCGGAACGTCACATGTATAATCATTTGTACCGTCAACCTTTGTCATCATGACGGTTTTATACATAGTGTCGGTATCCATTTTATAGAACAGCGCGGCATATCTTATATTGTTATCCTGCGCAGTTACAGTGAATGTCGTCTCATCCGGTTGTCTGTATTGCGTCGGTTCCTGCATAGTAACAACAGGAGTCGTGTCGTCACTGTCTGACATTTTCTGTACATCAAGCAGTCCGTTAGGAGACGGTATTGCTTTATAGTCTATCATCAACGCGTCATAATTGTTTATCGGATCGCAGCCGGGGAAGGTAATATAGTTGATGGAAAACCCGTTGACAACCTGCGAAGTGCTGCTGCTATCAGTTGCTGTGTATTTTGCCTGAGATACAACGTCGATATTTCCATTTACTTTTTTAACTATTTGAACAGCTTTGACCCCTGCGCCGTTTGTAAGGTTATTTGCGCCCGATATAGCGGCTCCGGTAGTATCGCTGAATGCTGGTGCAAGAACTCGGTTATCCACTGGGATCGAAGACGTGTAGAATGTCTGGAATTCCTCCCATGTATTTGACTTGTCTTCATCAGTCGCCCATTTATAGCCCGCATTATATGCATCGGCATTATATAAGAAGATCGTCATCATTTCTTTTGCGCCGAGCATTTTACTTGCCGTACTTTCCCATGCCCAATTGTTCGTATACCATGTATTGTTTTCAAAGCTGTTTGCAATCCTAAGCTGATAATTGGTCATATCGATATCATGATCCGTCGTATTGTAGATCTCGACGAACTCAAAAACATCTGTGCCGCTCGGATTTGGTTCAACCTCAGTAATAATAATTTCAGGCATTTCAAAAGCTGAGGGTTTCAACAGCACTTTCGTTTCGAATGGTTTGTTTTTATCAGCCGGCAGTGTCGATATATTGCCGCCTGCATCAAGCGCCTCAAAATAATACTGAAGCCTGCCTGTTGTAATAATATCAGTTTCCGGGATGGTAAATGTAATAGATGAATTTAAGGTTGTCCCTTTGCCATCACGTGCTTCAACATAATCAGATTCAAGCATTTTGTAGGTGGAGTCACCTATACTTCTGTAATAAAGTCTTCCCGCTCTCAAATCTTTATCATCTGACACGTTCACAGTCAGAGTAAATGGCGTGCTGGTATCTGTTGTCCTGTCGATTGAAGCCTGCGGTGTAAATTCACCAAACACAGGCGCTGAGTAATCGGAATAATCAGTTTCAATCTGTTTCCACTGATTAAGATAGCCGGGCGTCAGTTTTTTTAGTCCGGCAAATGAGTTCGAATATCCGAGATTTGAATCGTACCAGAGTTTTGCCGCGGTATTCTCATTTGCAACCTGGTCGCCTGAAAACTGCAGCTTTGCAATCGCCTGTTGTTCGTAATTAGAGGAAGTGGATGTGCCCGGCACAATCCACATTGAGTTTGTCTCTGTTTTAGCTGTAACATTTACGAGATAAAAATTATCGCCGGGATTTACCGGGTTGCCTGTTGTTGCATGCTCCGCAACGAGTATATGGTCAACATCGATCGTATTGCCATAAGCACTTGCGAAATTGCTTCTTGTCAGTGGAGCTGTTGAGCTGGTTGTTATCTTAACCCATAAAACATAGATCTCACCCGGTTTAACGATGATACTGTCAGGCTCCGTCTGATTCTCAGCTTTGGGGTACTTCGTAATATTATTAAAGCCCATTAAGCCGACGTTAAGCCATGCTGATGTATTCCTTCTGTATGCCAACTTATAGTTTTTAAGATCAATAGGCTTATTACTTGTGTTTATAAGCTGTACATAATCATAGCCATCCTGCGAGCCGACATTGATTGAGTTTGCAACAACGTCCGTAAAGACGATATCGGCTGTTTTTTGAACGGTTGCAGTCTTTACTGGTGTTTTGAATTTTCCGCCGCCAATTTCAATGTAATATTCAACTTTTCCGAGTGTGTTCAAGGTATTATATGGAACCGAAACAGCAAAACTGGTTTTAGTTAAGCTTCCTGCTGCATCGTTTGATTTCACAGTCATATCAACAGAGGCATAATCCTGTGAACCTATTCTCCTGTAATATAATTTAGCACTGCTTGACGCTGCTGTATCATATACGTCTGCGCTGAAATCACCTGCTTTATTTAAAGAAACAAACCCAGCGCTTGTATCCACTGCCATAGCAGAGGTTGGAGATTCAAC
The DNA here is from genome assembly GCA_030705925.1 of Bacillota bacterium. Classification (NCBI taxonomy): domain Bacteria; kingdom Bacillati; phylum Bacillota; species Bacillota bacterium. The sequence goes on along the minus strand of JAUZPM010000010.1, from coordinate 35,500 downwards.
TATAAAAGTTACTGTAGCCGACCCAGCGTTAGGAACCGAAGCAGTATCGGATACGGATACTGTAATAGTATGGTTGCCTATCGAAAGCGGTGATGAAGCGAACGAATAGGTAAGCGAAGTATCAGTTATATTAGTTGCTGGTATTTTAATCGGTGCAGCTCCATCAATAGAAATGGTTCCACTTTCGGCATTGATTCCACTTTCATCCGAGAGTGTCGCGTTAAGAGCACCGTCAAACTTTAAATCGAATTTCTGACCGTTAGTTGGACTTGTGATAGTAACGGTAGGAGCGGTCGTGTCGGCGGGTTTTGCCACCGTCACTCGCTTTGGAACGGTCGATGACGGAATTTGCGTCGTATTGCCGGAAGCATCTACTACTTCCGTGTAATAATCAAAATAATCACACCCAGCTATATCTGCAGCGGAAAGTGTGTATGTAAAATTAGCCGATAAAGTATCTGACGTCTTTTCTCCTGCATCTTTTACAAAGTCTTTGTCGCTTTTTTTAACGTAGGCTGTTGCATTGCTCGGTTTTATATAAAGAGCGGTGTATCTTAAATCCGTGTTGTCCGTCAGCGCAAAATTAAATGTATAGTCGCTGTCCTTCGCAACCGTCGACGGCGAGCTGTCTGTTAAATTAGGCGCTGTTGTATCGCTGCTTGCAGCGGGTTTCTGAAAATACCTGACCTGTGCTATAGATGGGGTTGTGCCATTGCCAGCCGTGGTTATGACAGTTCCGTTTTCATCAGACATAGAAAGGGCATTGTTGCCCATATATCTAAAATCGACACCTTTGTCTGCCATACTGCTTCTGCCTGTGTATACAGATTGGCTGACCACATTTGTCGTTCCCTTACTAAGGATGCAGATTCCACGGTCAGCAGTTTTATTCCATCCAAGGATGTCATTACAGCCGACGACTGTATAGTTTTTATCCGTTCTCCCAAGTGCCGCATAATAATTTTTAAAATCGGCTACGGTAAGATCCTTGACACCCGGCTCAGTTGCGTAATTATTGTGATAAGACCAGACTTCTATTGCCGTTTTCGCCGGTATGATAACCTCACCGGAAATTCCGTTTCCGATAGCCCCGTTAATATTGCCTATAGTTGCTGTCTTGCTTTTTGTGCCGTAAATATATTTAAAGTCATAGCTTTGTGTAATATTAATCGGTGAGTCTGTCGTATTGTACAGTTCAAAAGCCTCGAAAACGCTGTCAGTGACGACTATGTTTGGAAGCACACCGCTTTGCGATACATTCTGCGGATCGATTTCCGTAACGACCACAGGCGGTAATCCTGTTCCAAGTACTGTATTTTCACTGTCCAAAAGAGCCGCATTTTCGGCTTCAGTCGTATCATCGATTACCTGCTGATCACTGGTTCCGACTACCTTATCATCGTTTGTCGGATCCAACACTTCATAATCAGCAACAGGAAGATAATGCGCCAGTGTTTCCGGCATCGTCCCGATAACAATACACAGCGCAAGGGTTAATGCCAACAATTTTTTCAATTTGTTATACATATCAAAATCCTCCGCCCAAATTTGTTCCTATTCTAGTGCCTTGAGAAAATGTTTCGTGATTTCCATTGGTCTGGTTATCGCAGTCCCCGCAACCGCAGCCCAAACGCCGCAGTCCATACACTTTTTCAACTGTTCGGGAGTCCATATGCCGCCTTCTGCAATAACCGGTATCTTAAGATTCTCGGTATATCTCTTCATTAATTCATAATCAGGAAGCTCGTTGCCCTTTGTATAGTCGGTATACCCCGAAAGGGTTGTACCAACAAGATCAAATCCAATCTTTTCTGCAAAAACGCCTTCCTCATATGCTGAAGTATCCGCCATAAAAATTTGATCCGGATATTTACTGCGAACTTCTTTGAAAAACCTTTCAAGTATTTTGCCGTCAGGCCGCAGCCGCATAGTGGCATCAATAGCAATGATCTCAGCGCCCGACGAGACTATACTATCCACTTCTTTCATAGTCGGAGTGATATACACATCGCTATCCGCATAGACGGCTTTGCAAATGCCTATTACGGGAAGCGGAATAGCCTTTTTTATTTCCATGATATCCTGAGCCGTGTTCGCGCGAATCCCACTCGCTCCGCCCAGCATCGCTGCATATGCCATGCGGGACATTATGTAAGAGCTGTACAGCGGTTCGTTTTCAAGAGCCTGGCAAGATACGATAAGTCCGCCCTTAATCTTATTCAGAATTTCTTTATTTTTCATCCATTCTCACCTTATATAGCAAGACTTAACAGATATTCTCCGACTTCTACTGTATGTCTTAAAAATGTATCTCTGATATGTGCGGGTATCTTATCAACGAATGGTGTTATTTCAAATGCAAAATCGTTCTCGTACCCAATTTCTTTCAGTACATGCATCATTTCGTTCCAGTCAATATTTCCGTAAAGCGGCAAAAGATGTTCATCTTTTATTCCATTATTATCGGCCGCATGTATAGCTTTGAGTCTCTTTCCGACTTTTCTAAGGTTTAGAGCCTGGCTGACCCCCATAAGATTGCCATGCCCGAAATCCCAGCATATGCCGAGGTATGGATCATTTACGGTGTCGACGAGATCGATCAGTTCTTCTGCTGTTGCGGTATATTTTCTAAAGTTTGGTGTATTATCGAAAAGATTTTCAACGCAGATGCCGACATTATGTTTTCTCGAAAGTTCAAGATGTTTGTTCAGATATTCTATATTCTTGCGCTTTGATTCCTTCATGCTGTACCCTTCTTCACGAACAGTGCCGGAGTGCAGAACCATCCACTTCGTACCGAGCATGCCTGAACCTATTATTGCACGGCGAACCAATTCTTCGCGCCATTCTCTATCTTCGACATCTGCTTTGGCGACATTGTAAAAGTGCGAATGTGACTGGGTGAATTCAACGCCCAATTTTGCTGCGAGATTTCCTATTTTATCAACCCAAGACTGCCAGTTGTCAAGAGCCATTGGCATGCCTGGTGTCGACATATCGCAGAAATTCATGTCAAGAACCCTGTATCCCGCATTATAACAACGTTCGATACAATCCTCCATTGGGATGACAGATACTTTGTTTACACGATCCATGATGTTAGTTGATGTTGAAAGCCTCATTACTCAAACCTCTTTATTTTAAAATTATTAACCTTTAATAGATCCGACCATTACGCCTTTAATGAAATACTTTTGCAGCATAGGGTACAATATAAGAACCGGCAGGCTTGCTACAACAATTATTGCATATTGAAGCGTTGAAAACTGAAGTAACTCGTTGACAGAATCAACGACACCCGCGGCTGTGCCGTCTGTGCCTGTCCCCTTAAGCAGGATCTGGCGCAAAACGACCTGAAGCGGAAACTTATTCGGATCTTTTAAGTACAGAAGAGCGTTGAAATATTGATTCCAATGTCCGACTGCATAAAATATTACCATTACCGATACGATCGACTTTGATAAAGGCATTACGATCCGCAGAAGAGCGCCCAGATTGCTGCATCCGTCTACATTTGCCGCTTCGAGAATCTCTTCCGGGATTGAATGCTGATAATAGTTGCGCATAATGACCATGTTCCAAACGCTGATTGCACCCGGAAGCACCATCGACGCGAAAGTATTGTACATATGCAGATCTTTTATAAGCAGAAAACTTGGAATCATTCCCCCGCTGAAGAACATCGTTATCGTGAACAATATCGTGAAGAAATTTCTTCCGTAAAAATCCTTTTTTGACAAAGGATAAGCGCACGCCGTTGTCATGACGATGTTGATTAAAGTACCGACGGTGGTATAAAGAATAGTATTGGTGTAGCCAGTTATAATCGTTTTGTTTTTAAACACATTTATATATGCCTGTATCGTAGGATCGATAGGTATTAACCAAAACTTGCCCTTTACAACGCTAATCGGCGAACTGAAGGATGCGCCCAAAACATATAAAAGAGGATATAATACACAGGCAAGGATAATAATTGAGAGGGTCACCGTTACTGCAGTAAAAACTACATCGTCTTTTGTGTTCTTTATTTTTCTGCTTTTAATTTTTAACACTGCTTCACTGTTTGACATAAAATCCCCTCCTTACCAAAGGCTTGATTGTGTCATTGATTTAGATATTTTATTTACAGAAAGCAGTAAAATCAGATTAATAACAGAATTGAAAAGATCAACCGCCGTAGAATAACTGTACTGCATGCCCTGTATACCCATCTTATACACATATGTTGAAATAACTTCAGAAACGTTGAGGTTTAAAGAATTCTGCATTAAAAATGCTTTCTCAAACCCTAGATTCATTACCTTGCCGCTGTCCATTATAAGAATTATAACGGCAGTAGGAATAAGAAGCGGCAGAGTTATATGCCGCAGTTTGCCCCAGCGGTTTGCGCCGTCGATAGTAGCTGCTTCATATAAATGGATATCTATGCTCGTCAAGGTTGAAAGGTATATGATCGAACCCCACCCTGCATTTTTCCAGACCTCAGACCATACGTATACGTGCCTGAATGCAGATGGCTCTGCCATAAAGCTTACCGGAGTGCCGCCCATTGACTGAATCACATTATTTACAACTCCTGACCCCGGTGCAAGAAAAGCTTCAAGCATTCCGACAAGGACGACCGTCGAAAGGAAATGCGGTGCATATGTAATTGTCTGCAAAAGGCTTTTAAATTGCTTGTTTCCCATTTCATTAATGAGCAGAGCAAGTATCACTGGAGCTGGGAAGCTTGCAATTAGCTGATAAAAGCTCAATAATACCGTATTTTTTAAAGTATTTGTGAACTGATAGCTTCTTAAAAAACGTTCGAAATTCTCAAACCAAACCCAATCGCTGTGCCAAATCCCGCTTGACGGACTAAAATCACGGAACGCGATTTGGACGCCATACATGGGTATGTACTTAAAAATAATGAAATATGCCACCACGGGTATAAAAATAAGATATAAGTCCCAATATTTTCTTACCGATTTCACGAGTGGATGCCTTTTTTTTACTGTCCGGGTATTAATTGAATTTTCTGCAATTTCCCGGCCTATATTTATTGTAGTATTGGATGCCAACCCGGTACCTCCGTTCAAACTGCAAATTATTTTACTTTTCCTATTCTCTTTAAAGCCTTAGTATATATGGCAAGCAACCTGTCAGCGCCCATTGTATTTATCTGTTTAACATAATTGTCCCATTCGCTTAGTGACTTTTTACCTGTTATAAAATCAGCAGTCATAAGATCGATATAGTTTTTTATGTCAGTTTTGACAACAGTTAGCTCGCTGTTTTCCTCTGATGTGAAATTTAAGATCGGCCAAATATCCTTCGGGAAGTATTTGACCATATCGTTTGCTGCCTTAGCCGGAATTGGTTCAACTTCTCCACCGTAAAAATAAGGTTCTTTTGAAAACAGCGGATTTCTTCCTCCAATAGGTACTAAAGGTGCAACAGCTGCATCATAAGGTATCCCCTTATTGATCTGATCGTACACGCTGTCTACAAACTTATATTTGCCGTCCGGCTGTTTATTGTAAGTCTTGCCCTCTATACCGAAATTGTAGAACAAGTTTCCTGCATCGCTGTAGAAATAATCGACCCAACGGATGGTTGCCTCAGGATATTTATTTTCTTTTGTAATAATAAACGCTCCGGTAGAATGAAGTTGCGAACGAACTGGTGTCCACAGCTGATCGCCATGCGGGCCCTTAAGGGCCACAGTTGCGCCTGTGAAATTTTTAGCGGCATCGCTAGGTATAGTTGTTAAATTAGTATAGTTAAATACACCAATCAGACCTTCACTATGTTTGGCTACATATTGAGGTGACTTCATCGTAAAGATCTCATTGTCAAGAAGCCCCTCGGAATACAACTTATTTAAATATTGGAGTAATTCTTTATAAGCATTGCTCGTTGCCATAAGTCTTGGTTTACCTGAATCTTCGTCCATATCGACAAGTTCGTCATGCATCCCCCTGTTGGAAAGTCCGAAAGCTCCCTGCAATGCGTACATGATATATGAAATATTTGAACTTGATAACGGTATTTCGTCTTTTTTGCCGTTCCCGTTCATATCGTTATCTTTAAAAGCTTTTAATAATGTATAAAACTCATCTGTGGTAGTAGGTTCTTTCATTCCCAGCTTATCAAGCCACTTTTGATTATAAAAAGTCTTGCCGGCAACTTTTACCGCATTTGACTCAATGCCCTGCGGGAATGAGTAAACTGCCCCATTTGGAAATGTAACCGCACTTTTAACGTCATCATATTTATTGTAGTATTTCATAAAGTTAGGAGCATATTTTTCAAGCATTCCGTTCTTATTCAAATCCATTATCATTCCGTCTGAACCAAAGCGCAGCTGATTTACGTTGTTGATAACAGCTCCGCATTTCAAAAATGCGTCAGGCAGTGCGTCAGAAGCAAATGCAACACTTATCTTCTCATTAGCTGAACCGTTTGGAATATTGATCCAATCAGTTTCTACACCAGTCATTTTTTCGTATTCTTTCATATTTTCAATCGTGTTGAAATCGGGCTGGTTAGCTGAATTTGCAACCATTACAGAAATTTTAATTGGCTGCTTCACTATTGGAAATCCTTCAGTGTTAAGATAGTCCGGCACAACCGCGGCTGGCTCAGACGTTTTTTTATCTGCTGATCCGCATCCGGATAAAGCAGAGGCTGAAATCGCAGCAGCGATAAACAGTGATAATAGCCTGCAGTTTTTTCTCATAACTCATATCCCCCTAATTTTCTTACGTTCCTAGTATACTTTTGCATAGTGTTATGTACAATATTCCGATAACATACATGCGTTAAAGGTCAATTATTGAATATAAAAAACGCCCATGATTTCAGTCATAAGCGTTTAATGATATATTTAAATGTAAATGCTATTCAGCGTTTTTTCTCCTGTATGAAATAGGAGTAATCCCTTCAAGCTTTTTGAACTTTCTTATGAAATTAGACTCGTCAACAAATCCGACCCTTGATATTATCTGTTTTAGAGGCAAGTCAGTATTGGCAAGCAGTTCTTTTGCAATCGCCAACCTTCTTTTATCTACATACTGGATCGGCGTTTCACCTGTTTGCTGCTTAAAATACCTGCCAAGGTACGCCGGTGTAACTCCGCAAGCCTCTGCAATGCTTTCAAGCGACAGACTGTAATCGAATAATTTGTTTTCAATAAACTCAAATATTTTCGTTATTTTTTCATTTTTGCCCTGTGGCTTGTTTTCGCCATAATATTTTGTAATATCTATACACAGATTTGTAAATTCCGCAAATAAAATTTCTTCCGTTAAATTATCTATTGAGAATAACCTATCCGATGTATTTTGAACCTTTTCATCAATTTCAGGCAATGCTTCTATTAACCCCTGCAAATATTCCATCAAAATATAACACAGGTTCTTTAATTCAAGCGGAGAAAAAGATTTTTCAATCACTTGTTCTTTAAGTTTATTAAGCTTTTCGTTTACTGCATCGCATTTTCCCTGCCTTACAGATTTTGCAAGATCCATTTTTACGTTTCCAGTCAGCACCATGTCGATTCTGTTTGTCATATCCTCAAAAACCGCAATACATTTTTGATCATTAAAGCTGTTGTATAAAACCGCCTGCCTTGCCTGGCTAAATGAAGTGACTATTTCGAGCGGAGTGTTATATTCAAGCCCTATGCCCGCGACGCACTGAAGCCCGCTTCGTACTCTGAAACCATCAATTAGCTCTGATGTTAAAATAGGAATCATTTCTTCATTTATATATTTACTATGGTAATTGAATATTATGCAAATGCTCGATTTGTCATACATTTCAATACAATACCCTTTTATATAGCTGCTTTCAATAGCCGAGCCTATATCTACGCTTATTTCTTTATTTAAACTTCCTAAATTATTAAACTTAATCAAAACCGCCAAAAATCTATCGAAGTTCATATGTATGTCAGTTTCTGACATTGCAGCTTTTAAACTTGATATATCATCAAACTGTCCCCAGATCAGATTTGAAAAGAACAATCTTTCAGATAGAACGCGTTTCTTATTTATAGCCTGAGATATTACCGTTTCAATATATCTCATCTCATCATAATCATTTGCATCGGTCTGCTTATCTGTATATGTAGAAAGCTTATTTATAAGCTGATATAAAGGCCTGTAGTTAAATATCGCAACCAAAAAAGCAAAAATAGACAGTATAATAAGCCCAATAAGGAATATTATCACATATATGCTGCTGCCCACATAAAAAAACTTCATTTGCCTTTCAACGTTCAGTAGATGCAGATAGGACCAGTTATTAGCATCGTCATGATAAGATAAAATCAGATATTTCTGACCTTTTATATTAATAAACTGCGTTTGTTTTCCTTTAAGCTTGTGCTTAATATAATCGTCATTCAGCAAATTGTTTTTATCTCTATCGTTTGTGTAAACCATTTTTCCCAAGTGATCGTATACCCACGTTTTAGCGCCGTCATTTTCGTAAAGGCTTGCCGTCATTTCATCAAACTTTTCCTTACCTATCATAAAGATGACAAATCTTTTGGGATTCGGCATATTCATAGGCAATGCGTAAGAAAAAGTGATAATATTATTTTTAGACGATTGGCTTAATACATCTTCAGCAGGATGTATATATAGATTTCCGGCCGATGAAATTTTTGAGTAGAAGTTCTTAGTATTCAATGTTTCATATGTATATAAATGCTTGAAAAACAGATCAAGCTGGGTCTGACCGTTTGTAGTATAAATTTTTTCCGGCTCTGACATTCTGTAATAAGCGATGTCGTTTATAAAGCTGTTTGCCGTCTGATATGTTTCAAGACGTTTGACCATGTCGTTTCCCTGTTCAAATGTGCTGTTGTAAGGCGTATATGAAAATGTGTAATCTTCATCAATACCAATTACTATACGCAGCATTTCATTCATATGACTGCTTACTTCAGCTGACATTTCACGTGCTTTGGCCATTTTTGTGCTTATTATATCTTTTTTATATTGATTATATGAATACCTGTATGCTACAATACAGAATACGGTAAGTACTATAAGTACAAGCAGAATAGTTGAAAATAAAGTCCTCATCAAATAGCGGGAGTATTGTATTTTATTGAAAATTTTAAATTTTTTAAACATGTCTCTCCCCTATAAAATATTGTTCATTTAATTACGAGAGGAACCCCTTATGAAATTCCTACAGGAGCTATTTTTAAACAAAGTGCTGCTTTCAGCTGTGTTAAGCTGGATCGTTGCACAATCTATAAAAACATTAATCGCTTTTATCAAAACAAAGCATTTTGATGCAAAATGGATAACAGGATCAGGCGGAATGCCAAGCGGTCACACCGCATCGGTATGTGCTTTGACAACTGAAATTGCAATAATATCGGGTGCGGATTCTGTTGAATTCGCCCTTTCTTTTGTGCTGTCAGCTGTTGTAATTTATGATTCTCTTAATATAAGAAAAGCCGCAGGGGATCATGCAAAAGTGCTTAACAAAATGATACTAAGCACATTAAACGGAGAAGAACCGCTCAATTCAAAACTTTTCAGAGAGCTTCTCGGACATAAGCCGATTGAAGTCATTGCGGGGGCTCTTTTAGGAATAGTTATAGCCCTTCTTGTCCAATAACCTTCAAAATATCAACAGGTTTTTCAGCAAGAAAGTCTGCTCCGGCTTCAATTAGTTCACTCCTGCCGCGGAATCCCCACTCTGCGCCTACCGCTTTGACCCCAGCATTATGAGCGGTAAAAATATCAATATTCGAATCTCCTACATAAAGTGTCTCTTGGGGGGAGACTGAAAGTGTTTTCATAATATGCAGCAAAGACGAAGGGTCTGGTTTCGGTTTAAATTCAGCTGTAGTGCCTAAAACCACCGAAAATGAATTAGCTGCAAAAAACTCATCTATTATGCCCTTTGCAAATTCATCAGCTTTATTTGATAAAACGGCAAGCATTAACCCTTGAGACTTAAGCTTTTCGGTAAGTTCTTTAATTCCCTCATAAGGCCGAGTCTTATCTGCATAATGTTCATCATAATACGGGTAGAAAATATCGGCTACTTTAAAAAAAGCCTCGGGAGTGTCGTATTTACCAAGTGCGCGATGCAAAAGCATCTTAATACCATTTCCTACGAAATATTTATACTTGTTAAGATCATGTTCTGGAAAACCATTTTGCTTCAGTGAATAATTTACGCTGTTCGCAAGATCTTCTAGAGAATCCATAAGCGTTCCATCTAAATCAAAAACACATAATTTGAACAAATAATCAATCCTTTTAAACATAATATTTTTATTGTACTATTTTTGTCAAAAAAGCGCAAGGTATTACAAAATCAAAACCGCTGCCTGTTTAATCCAGACAGCGTTTTTTTGTAAGGAGAACACCTCTCCATTTCCATATTTTTCTGCACGCTCCAAAAACATTTTTGTTTTCACCACATCAGGAAACACTTCAGTGAATTGGTCTAAATCTAGTATTATATCTGTTCCTTGCATTCTGGTAAGTCTTTCACATAATTGTATACTTTTTTTATGTTCGGCAGAAAATCGCTTTTTCTTTCGACAAGGATGGCATATAGTTTCGAATCAGTTATCTCCATGTTTGGCTCCTTCCGGCTTCAGATTACTTTTCTCAATATCCTCTGAACTTATTGTTTGAGAGGATATGCGTAGTTGCCACATTTACACATTAAAGCAACGGGAGTCTCTCCGTTATACGTTACTGATAATATTGCGCTACATTTAGGACATTCAAAACTGTGGCTTAATTGTTCTAACGCGTCCACCGCCGCCAAAAACTCTGATTTTGATATTTCATAATCTGGATTAAAATGTATAAGCGAATTCGTTACCCAATTGTCAGCTGTAACCGCTGTAATTTGGGCTTTTAAGGCGTTGGAAAGCGAGCTTAGTTTTTTAAGTCCCTCTGTATTCTGAAAAACATGTGCTTGCTGCTCTGCTTTCTTTATTAGGTCTTGCAGTTCTTTGTATGCGGCATTCATATATTGACCATAATCCCACTTATGAACGTTATTGTAACGAATGCGTGCGTGCAATTTGTCGCAGACATTTTCAAAAAAGCATTCCATCTCTCTTCTGAAAAATGCTGATGCTCCATGGATATCCACGTCAGCCTTCAAACGGCTTGTACTCCAAACATCTTGCCCAACTACCATTATAGGGCCTTCTGTAACATTCCAATATAAAAATTGGATACTGTTTTTGCGTTCTACAACGCCTTCATTGACTAGATTTTTTGCCCATACCGTATCATGCGTCGTAATGATAAATTGCCGTTCTGGGAAAAACTTTTTTATTAGCCTGCAGAAGTTTTTTCTGTGCTCTATATCTACAGACATCACAACATCGTCTAGGACCACCAGTCCTGATTCTGATGTCGTAAGTTTTTCCATCAAAGCAAAAAACAAAGCAATACCCATACTATCTTGATGCCCTTCACTATGAAACGCCATTGGTGGAAATTGACCGTGCCCATAAAAATCCACACTCATATTCACCGACGCGCCATCATTATTTAATACAGCGGAGAATTGCTTTTCGTCATCATTATGCATTTCCCTGTAAAACTCTGTAAATCGGTCGCTGATAGAAGCAAATAAATCGTTCAATACAGTTGCTTGAGAAGCGTCATACGTTTCAAGTAAAAACGCAGCCTTCTCAGCCGCCAACTTAATATTTGGCAACTTTTTATTCAGCTCTCCAATTTTATTATACAACTCATTTGCCGCATTAAGCGCTTGCCAAGCATCGCTTTTTGCTTTGCTGTTTTGATCAATTAAGGGACGTAAAACCGCCAACTGCTGTTGAATAAGGTCTAAAAACGCATCAGGACTCTGCTTTATAACAGCGACGACCAGATCTTGAACTTTGTTGAAATTCTTATATGCGGTATTGTCCTGAAAAGATATATCCGAAATTGACTTTAGCTTATTCTCTAATTCAGCTACACAACCATTGTCCCATTTTTTAAGCTGTTGTGGAAGTATGCCGATTTTAGCTTTATATGTTGAAACTTCATTTAATAAACTGGTTATAGATTTTTGATATGTATCAAGTATGGCAGATAGAGATTCACTCTTATCTTTTCGATCCTGCAATATCTGACGTAATTCGGCCTCAGACGCCCACTCATGTAAACATAACGGACAACGACCTGTGCCATCGAGTAACGCAAGTCCTGATTTTATAAGCGAAATATAACCTATATCTTCAATAGAAGTGTTTTCATTTTCAATTTTCCGGACGGCATCCCGTAAACTTTGTAATTTTTCCTGAAGTACGGGTTGAAGTGTTGAAATATATTTTTCAAGTTCCTCTAATCCTCGTATGCAGCTAGCTATCTCTGTATTTTCTTTTGTATCGCTATATAATAGACCATTCGTAAAAGAACTTTCAACAAGAGACGTGAGAGCGTTACCGCCTAGGGTATCTCTTAAAGAATTTATTTTTTCAAGTAATTGATCGCTAGAATCAGCACCAACTTTTGTTAGTAACTCTGATGAATGGCGTTTAAGCGAATCCGTAGTATCTTTCAAGTTACTTGCCGCAGTCTTTTTAAGTTTTGTAAATGCGTCACGGATAGTTTTTATATCCGTGATGTCAAGTAACATCTGAATTTGCTGAGATCTAGTTGCGGGAGTCGTTAATATATAGCGCAATAATTCGCGTCTCGCAAGGCAATGAGCTCCGCTTTGAGCATAAGTAACCATGTCGTTAAACAAGGTGGAAAAAGCAGGATCGATTGTTACTCTATCTTTTTGAGCTACTGTACGCTCAACGTTGAATGTTGTACCAGATATGCTCTGGATTGTAGCCGAAACTTTTGCTTCTTCAGGTTGGCTTCCAATATGTGGGCCGTGCCTTGTTGTCGACACGTCACCAGTGCCTTCTCCAGTTAACCTCGAAACCTCACCACGCAAAAGGAAATCAACCGCGTCAACAACAGCGCTTTTACCTACTCCGTTTGGCCCAAAAATAACGGCATTTTTTCCATTGAGATTTAAATTAAGATCAATAATTCCACGGAACTTTTGGATATGGAGGTTAAGTATCTTCATTAGCTATGCCTCCAATATTTTTTAGTAAGCTCTCAGCCATCTTATCCGCTTTTTGAGGTAGATCTATTGTATTTTCTATATCTTCAACTTCTTCTGCAGTGAATTTAGAGGACTTTGAAATGATATTAAGGAAATTATCCTTTATTTTTTCTTGTATGCTTTTTTCACTCATAATTGTTCATCTCCAGTAATTTAACTTCGATTGCTTAATCCTACAGAATCAAATACATTTCTATATATAATCGTACATTATTGCTAAACGGAGAATCATCCACGTTACAGACAGTGCCCAAATAGACGCTGAAACCGCCCGTGCAAAACAAAATTCGGTTGATTTTTCCTATTTTTCCATTTCATATTATAATAATAGCACAATCGACTATATTTTCAATGTTACACCACATATTTTAATGAATTATCAGAGACTTTTTATTGAAAACCAATATTACATCCGACTGATCTCATTACGGAGTATCCGCTTGACTTGTAGCCCATGAAAAAATCTTATAAAAAATGTTGGGAATGTGCTGAGAGTTTCTTTTAGGGTTGAATCCAGTTATAATAAAATATAAACTAATCGTTATAAGAATAGGGAGTGTTACAATGAATGAAGAAGCCATAAAAAAAATGCTTAAAGAAGAGAAAGCAAAAAAGAATATTTTGATTGCAACCCATCGGGGAGCATCCGGCGGTAATATTATAGAAAATACGGCATGCGGCTTTGATGCTGCCATAGCAATGGGGACAGATATTGTCGAAGCTGATATCGCCCAAACTTTGGACGGCGACCTGTTTGTAATTCATGATACAATGGAGGATAGGTTGTTTCGTGTTAATAAGAATATTCGTAAAATGACAACTAAAGAGGCCCGCGAGTTAAGATATATAAACCAAAATTGCACTGTTATGGCTGAAGGTCTCAATACGTTTGACGAAATACTCGAGCATTTAAAGGGGCGGTGCCTGATAAATCTTGATCGGTGCTGGTATTGCTGGCCCGCAGTTTTTAAAACTTTGAAAAAGCACGGGATGAATGAACAAATCATCTTAAAAAGCCCGCCAAAACCTGATTATCTTAATATTTTGTCAGCTTGTGATGTTCCTTTTATGTACATGCCGATCCTAAAAAAGACAGAAGATTTAGAAGTCGTTAATAATGCCGGGGTAAACCTTGTTGCTTTGGAATTAGTATTTAAAACGGAGGATAATCCACTCGTTGACGATACGTTCCTACTTGAGCAAAAAAAGCGTGGTCTTCTGATTTGGGGAAATGCAATAACACTTGACGAATTTACACAGCTTGCAGCGGGTCATGATGATGATTCGTCTATTTTAAAAAATCCTGATGAAGGATGGGGCTATTTTGTAAAGAAGGGCTTTGACATCATCCAAACCGACTGGCCTTCTCTGTTACATAATTATCTTCGCAAATAGTGTAAATATTTAAACGCTTCTACGCCCCAAATACAATATTATTGTAGTGTACATTTAAATATGGTATTATGTGAATATAAAATTCTTGGGGAGTAACTTATATGCTCAAGGGCAGAAATTCATTATTATTAAAATTTCTTGTCTTTATATCTGATGCAGCAATTCTTTTCTTAAGTGCATCAGTTTCAGCAATATGCCTTAAAATCTGGTTATACGGGCCTATATTAACGCTATCGGTTGTGTATGGGATAATCATATTTCCCCTTATGCACGCCATGGGGCTTTACGGAAATACAAACCGGAAACGTATAGATATATTTTTATCAGTGATTTTATCAAGTCTGGTTTCTATTTTATCTACTTTAATCATCGGCAAGATATTATCTCCGGAGTATTTTTCAAATCTTTATATACTACTAACCGGCTGTGTAAATTTTGTTATAATTTTAATTTGGCGAATTCTTTTTTCTAAAATGTTCATTAAGTTTGTAGGAAAAGAAACGATGCTTGTAATCGAAGCAAAAAACGTCGATAACAAGATGGCAAGGAAAATAAAGTATTCCTGCTTGGATATGTTTGACTCATGGTATACTCAGATCGATACTGAGGATTTTGAAGCTTTCGAGGAATTTTTGAAAACCGAATTCACACATTATCAGAACATATTTATAACTAATACACTCCCGTCAAGGTATAAAAGACACCTGATGGCTGAGGCTATTGCTGCCGGGAAAGAAGTCTATCTTCTGCCAGAATTGTATGACATCAACCTGATTAAATACGAAACTGTACAGTTTGATGATACGCCATCTTTCCATATTAAACATTTTGGTCCTACAGCCGGACAAGCTATTATCAAGCGAGGTTTTGATATCGTTGTGGCTTCTGCAGGGTTAGTTTTGCTTTCTCCCCTAATAGGTTTAATTTCATTAGGAATAAAAATTTCATCACCAGGGCCTATTTTTTATATTCAAGATAGAATTACAAAGGGAAATCATATATTTAAGATTCATAAATTCAGGACTATGATTAAGGATGCTGAGAAATTTTCCGGCCCCATTCTCGCATGTGAAACAGACCCGAGAATAACGCCGTTCGGAAAATTTTTGCGTCGAGCCCGCCTTGACGAACTTCCTCAGCTTATAAATATTCTTAAAGGAGATATGAGTCTTGTCGGTCCGCGTCCCGAACGCCCGTTTTTTGTTGAGCAGTTTTGTCGTACAATAAAAAATTACGATAAAAGATATGTCGTTAAGCCTGGGCTTACCGGGTATGCACAGGTTTATGCAAAATATAACACCGATGTATCAGACAAATTGATTTTTGACTTAATCTATATACGTGAATATTCATTTTGGCTGGATATCAAAATATTGCTGTTAACCTTAAAAGTCATTTTTCAGAAGGATGCCTCAAGTGGAATAAAGGATAAGCAGGTTGAAAATAAATTTGCTAAATAATACAATAAATCTCTTGACAAAATATTTATTAGACGATATTATATTAATGTATAATTATGTTAATAGCAGAGCTATTGAAAAATAGCGACGCAAAGCTAAAGGGTCTAAACCCATAGGGTATGACAGCCAGCTGCCGTAATTTTGAACTTGTGTCAAAATTGCGGTTTTTTTATTTTAAAGGTTATTTGGAGGGAATATTATGCGAAAATTAATTAGCTTTATCCTCGTTTTATGCTTGGTGGTTTCTATTTCTCCTATTTCTGCCTTTGCTTCATCAACTCAAATCGACGATTATGCCGTGTATGTAAGTAACGGTCTTGATATGACTGTTGGAAACGGTTATATTGAAGGAAACGTTATTGTAAGTGGAGGCTCAGCCAAGTTTCTTGATTGGAAAGCCGATGCTTTAAAAAGCGGAACCACATATATCAACTCAGGAGTTTCTTTTAATTATGATAACGGAAATGCTTATTACGAATCTCCGTTAGAGGCATATGTTAGAACTGGGGTTATCAAGCCAAATTCTAGCGTTTCTGTTCCGTCATATTCGCAGGACGTCGAGGCTCCTACCGGCATCCCGCTTACTTCTAAAACACTCGACGTAAAAAACACCGCTGTAAGCGTTCCTGGGAATGCCTATTATGGTACGGTATCTTTAAGCGGCAACAATCCTACATTGAATATAACAGCCCCGTCAGGTTCAACAACTTATGTGGTAATTGACCAATTGACACTTGATTCCAACTCTTTCTTAAACATTGTAGGCGACGGAAATGTTGTTTTATATGTTGGCAATATAACTCAAGTTACATCAGGTAAGAATAAAGGCACAATATCATTCAACAAAAGCGGCAACCCCAGTCAATTATTTGCATATTTTGCTCAGTCAACAGCATTAAGCCTTAATAATTTCGGAATGAAGGGTACTCTGTATGCCCCTAATGCTTCCATTACTTTAGATGGAAATAACCCAATCGGAAGTTATAACGGTCAGAGCATCCATATCTTTGGAGATATTTATTCAGATAAGCCGGCGTCAATCGGTTCTAATATATGCGTTGTCGGCAGTCTATACCTTCCTAATACCAATGTTGTACTGAGCGGCAGTTCAACAATATATGGTTCAGTGTATGCAGCATCACTTGCTATGCAGGGTAGTTCCAGTGTTCGCAAGGCAAGCGCTCCCGCTGGCACAGTTAATTTTAATTTATCAGTCAAAGACCCAAATGCAACTCCAGACGAACCTGATCCCGAGTTTCCAACCATTCCTAAAAAGGATATAGTTCTTTCGTTTAACTATGCTTATCTTTACGGATATTCATATGGTGAAGTAGGCGCAAATGATGAAATCAAGCGTGAAGAAGCCGCCGCTATATTATATAGAATATTAAAGCAAAACGATCAGCTTGGCGATTTTGTTCCTCCGTCTGTTCCGACATTTTCCGATGTTGGGCTTGGAACGTGGTCATATAACGCAATGGAATATATGGGCTCGCAGGGGGTTTTCGGAAGTAATAAAAAAGTAAATCCGTATCAGCCGATAACAAGAGGCGAAATTGCAAAAATGGTTTCTTTGACCCTTGGGTTACAGCCTAACATGGGTGTATCCATGCCTTTTACCGATATAGATACATCAAACCCGAACTACATTTATATAAAAGCTCTATATGATTCGGGCGTTTTCTATGGTAGAACAGCAACAACTGTTGCGCCGGAAGAGTATATGACAAGAGCTGAATATGTAACGATGATAAACAGGCTTATCGGCAGAACAACTGCGCTTTATGATATATCCAATCAGTCGTCTCCATTCCCGGATCTTGTAGAAGGATCATGGTATTATAACGACATCATGCTTGCATCACTAGGGTTCTCACCTGTTCCCGGTGATGACGGCAAATATAAAGTTGATCCGGCATATAAACCCGATAGATCTACTATTGATTACAATTAATCTCTGAACAGGCTTATCGGCCCCGTTTTTTGATAACAATAACATCCGGCGTTAGACATACTCTCATATAAAAAGGTCTTCTGATGAATTGTAGAACATCAGAAGACCTTTTACTATTTAGTTTTCTTCCATGGACAAAGTAACTTTTCCATATAATCAAGCAAAGCTGTAAGTACAAAACCAATAAACGCAAGAAGTATTATGCCAAGATACATATGCGGGTAATCCAGACGCATCCACATATCCATTATAAAAAATCCCATTCCATATCTGGTTCCGAATGTTTCGGTAAAAAACAAAACCGAAATTGCTGTTGCAAGTCCAATTCTTATAGATGTAAATATCTCCGGCAAAGATGCAGGCAGTATAATATCTGATATTATCCGCCTCTTAGGTGCCCTAACTGTAAAAAAGGGAATAAAATATTCTTCAGGAATAGTCTTGACGGAATCGCGAACAGTCACTATTACTTGAAAGATCATAATAATAACAATAATAAAAATTTTAGAAAACTCTCCAATCCCGAAAATAAGCATTATTAAAGGAAGCAGCGCGATTTTAGGAATTGGGCTTACAAAATATGCGATCGGTGATAACGCTTTATCCACCTTATTAAAGTACCCCATAAGTATCCCTGTTGGAACGCCGATAAGTAAAGAAATCGCAACACCGGTAAAAATCCTTAATATGCTGAAAGCACAGTGTTCAAACAAAAAATTGCTGCCGTTAAATAATGCCATAAAAACCGATGTAGGTGCAGGGAAAACCGATTTATTTACCAAAGCCGCGCAAGCCTGCCATACTAATATAATCAAAACCCAACCGATTGTTTTTTTCACACAGCGCCTCTATCCGCAAGGTTTATTACCCTGCCATTTATTGCGCGTGCTTCATCATGATTATGCGTTACTAATACTGTAGTTATGTTTTTATCCTTTTGCATCTTTAAAAACAGCTCTATTATTTCATTCTTTGTATCTGTATCGAGTGCGGAAAACGGCTCGTCCATCAAAATTATATCAGGATTGAAAAAGAAAACCTGGCCAAGCAAAACCCTTTGATACTGTCCGCCTGAAAGGTTTAAGGGATAAACCTCCGAATATCTTTCTAAACCCAGCTGTTTAATAAGTTCTAGTGCTGCATTTTTATCAACTGGTCTGCGATCGGCACTAGTTAACAATACAATGTTCTCATATACCGTTTTCCATGGTAAAAGACATTTATTCTGAGGTATAAAGCCAATCCGTGCACCTATCCCCACATCGACCCTTCCTTTTACGCCATTATGCAATCCCGCAATAATTTTTAACAGCGTCGATTTTCCACAGCCGGAAGGTCCGATAACCGTTATTATTTCGCCCTTTTCTATATCGAGTTTAAAATCCTTTAAAACAGGCGTATCCGGATAATAATATGCCTCATCTATATTTATATGAATCATTATATTTCTTTCTCAAGTTCTTTGTATGAATACTGTTTTTGAATCATCTTCTTATCAAAAAGCCATTGCATTGCTCTCTCAACTTCCTGGTTTTCCGGCAGCTTTGATTTTTCATATTTTGGAAGTTCTGCATTTCCGACTGAATCCGGAAGTCCAAGTTCACTTATAACTTTATTAATATAATTCTCTTTAGGGTTTTTTGCGATATACTCCACCGCTTTGTTATATGCTCTATAAAACTCCCTTATATCTTCACTTTTATTATCGATTGCGTTTTTAGTGAAAAGAATAACACCAGGGTTGATACCGAGATCTGATGAAGTTCCAATTAATGTGGCTCCCGCAGAGACAGCCGAGCTGACGTAAGGTTCCGGAAGAGTAACCGCAGCTATCTGGTTATTCATCAAAAGTTCAAGCCGGGACGGGATTTTAGGAACGGCAGTTTTCTGCACAAAATAAGGGTCTACCCCCTCTTTTGTCAAAATGCTGTCTGTTACATATTCAATTATCGTATTGATGCTGAGTCCTATTTCTTTTCCCTTAAGGTCCTGAGCGGTTTTTATGCCGGAAGCTTGTGAAGCAACAAGTCCATACTTGCCGTTTGTTTTTGAGGTAATATAAGCTTCGAAGCCCCCGTTACGTTCAAGGCAAACGGCTAATACATCCGATATGCAGCCATCCATATTTCCGCTTATAAGAGCACTGTCACGGTCAACCGGGCTTTTATATATATCGATTTTCACATTCTGATTAAAAAAGCCCTGTTCTTTTGCAACAATTATCGGTATAGAATCAAAATCAGGCATTATCCCGACAGTTAAAGTTTGTTTGCTTTTTTGTGCCTCACATCCACTTAATATACCAATAATAATTACTGCGAAAAGAAACAATGATATTTTTCTCTTCATTTCTGCCCTCCCCATTTCATGTATAATGTGTTGTCAACCCCTGCATATTTTAATATTCTGCCCACAAGACTGTTGATAATATCGTCAGCAGAAGCAGGTTTTGAATAAAACATCGGCATTGGCGGCACGATATAAGCACCTGTTTCAGCAAGCGTCTGCAAATTCTTCAAATGTATTGCGTGAAGCGGTGTTTCACGCGGCACAATAACAAGCCTGCGTTTTTCCTTTAAGCAAATATCTGCTGCGTGCAAAAGCAGTGTATCCCCAATTCCATTTGCAAGTTTCGCCGCTGACGCCATCGAACATGGAATAATCACCATACCTTCGGTGTCAAATGAACCGCTTGCAACACATGCAAACATGTCTCGGTTGTCATGAACTATAATTCCATTTTGAGACTCTATAAAATCCTTAAAGGAGATCCCTGTTTCAAACTCAAATACCCGCAAACCGTTATCTGTAATAATGATATGCAGTTCGCGGTATTCCTTAGCACACTCAATGAATCTTTTTGCAAGTACAGCACCGCTTGCACCGGTTATTCCCAAAATTAGTCGTTTCATAAACGTCCTCCCATAACAAAAAAGTCTGTCAGTGCAAAAATAAAGAAAATAATGCTCACTAGTTGGTTTATATGGTATGCGATAAAATTCATCCTGCTTCTGTTTTCAGGTTTGACTCCTTTATGTTCAATAAATAACAGCATAGAAACAACCGCAAGACCTAATATATAAAAAACTCCGCGCTTTAGTGCAAAACAAAATATCAGTAACAACAATACAGCAGCAATATGAGATAATGCCGCAATAATGCGGGCACCATTAAGCCCAAATTTAGCAGGTATTGAATGGAGTCCCTCTTGTCTGTCGAAATCAATATCCTGAGTAGCGTATAGAATATCGAATCCGGCAACCCACATGCATACCGCTGCTCCTAGTAGAAGAGAAGGGAAAGTAATCTTTCCGGTCACAGCTATCCATGCGCCGACGGGTGCTCCTCCGCAGGCTGCGCCAAGTATGTAATGGCATAGCCATGTTATGCGTTTTGTATATGAGTAAAAAATAAAAAGTGCAATTGCGAAAGGTAAAAGTATAAGACATAGGATATTGAGTTCATATGCCGCTAGCGCCAAAATTGCAAAACAAAAGATCATGACCCCATAAGCTTCTGATAGCTTGACTTTTCCTGCAGGAAGGTGTCTTTCTTTTGTTCGTTCATTTTTTTTGTCAATATCACGGTCTGCGATTCGGTTAAACGCGTTTGCACCGTTACGCGCGCCTATGAGCGCAATAAGTATCCAAAAAAACACCCTGAGCTCAGGCAAGCCGTTTGCCGCCCAAATCATTGCCATAAGTCCGAACGGAAGTGAAAACACCGTATGAGAAAACATGACGAGACCGCCGTATTCCTTTAATTTATTAAATACCATAGCTTGTCCACCTTTTGTCTACCTGTCTTTTTATCCCCTCACTCATCTCAATATCATCAGGCCAATCCCGCATATAACCTTCTGAAGGCCATTTCTTAGTTGCGTCAATGCCCAGCCGGTTTCCTACAAATCGCATAGGTGATGCATGATCTAGAGCATCTAGAGGTCCCTCTGATATAACCATGTCCCTTTTAGCGTCTATATTATTGAACACTTTCCAAGCGACAGTAGAATAGTCATGAGGATTTATATCCTTGTCCACAACGATGATCATTTTTGTATACATCATTTGCCCCGTGCCCCAGAGAGTATTCATTATTTTTTTCGCGTGAGCAGGATATCGCTTGTCTATTGAAACTATTACACAGCCGTGGAATACGCCTTCAAGCGGAAAGCTCATATCTACTATTTCAGGTGCCGTCAGCCGAAGCAGTGGCAAAAATATCCGTTCAGTCGCCTTACCTAAATAACAGTCTTCCATTGGCGGCTTTCCTACCACCGTAGCCATATAAATTGGGTTTTTCTTTCGTGTTATCTTTGTTAGATGGAAAACCGGGTACATATCTTTTTCAGAATAATAGCCGGTATGATCTCCGAAAGGCCCTTCTTCCTTTAATTCGTTTGCATCGACATAACCCTCAAGCACAAACTCGCTTTGTGCCGGCACAAAAATATCGTTCGTAAGGCACTTTGTCATTAACACCGGCGCTTTTCTTAAAAATCCGGCAAACATCATTTCGTCTATCATCGAGGGAAGCGGAGCAGTCGCGGCGTATATAGTCGCCGGGTCACAACCAATTGCAACAGAAACAGGCATTCTGCCCCCTATCCTGCGGTATTTTTCATATATTGCTCTGCCATCTTTATGAAGATGCCAGTGCATGCCAGTAGTTTTATTGTCATATACTTGAAGTCGATACATCCCCACGTTCTGCGCTCCGGTTTCCGGATCTTTTGTAAACACCAGTGGCAGTGTAATAAAACGCCCCCCATCTTCAGGCCAGCATTTTAAAATCGGAAGTTTTGACAGATCCGGCTCTTCCGAAACTTCCTGGCACGCACCATGCGAAACCTTTATCGGGAAAACGGAAATAAGAGAGGCAAGCTGCGGCACTGATTTGATCTTATCTGCAAGCGTAATATAATTGCTTATATCGAGAAGCTCGGTAATCCTCGATGAGACATCATCAAGTTTTTGAACTCCAAGCGCCATACTCATCCGTTCAAAAGTGCCGAATGTGTTTATCAGAACCGGAAAATCAGAGCCCTTTACTTTCTCGAATAAAAGCGCAGGTCCAAAAGCTTTCGATACCCTATCAGTAATTTCAGTTATCTCAAGCTCAGGATCTACTTCACAAGATATTCTTTTTAAAAGCCCTTTCTTGTCAAGGGCATTAATAAAATGACGAATATTCCTATATGCCATGCAAGCCTCCTTATTAAGTGACGAGATATTATTTTAATATTTTAGAGTAAATTTCCGTATATATCAATTTCCCGCCAATCCGTTCTGACTTCATAAGACTTATTTTTTCTACTGAAAAGTTTTGCTCCGGCGCTGTATTTGAATATTTTTTTATATCAAACTCAGGTGGCATTTTCGCTCTGCGGCAAAGCGTCAAATGCGGCTTATAAGCTCTTTTCTCTATTTCAAACCCTCTTTTTTCAAGTTCACCAGTTAATTTATTATATACAGATATAAGGCTATCATTTAACGTTATGCCTGTCCATAAAATACCGCCGTCTTTCTGTTTGAAAGTTCCTATGCCCCCGATTTTAATGTCAAACGTGAGAGCATCAATAGTATTTATTGCTTCTTCAATATCAATAATTTTCGAAGAAGGAACCTCTCCGATGAACACAAGCGTTAGATGAAGATTGTCACGTGTTGTATAATTGCCGGAAACTTTTTCACCTTTTAGGTGTTCCATTATTCCGCAAAGAGAATCCTTAGTCTGTTCATTAAAATTTATTGCAATAAAAAGCCTCATTTATGCCCTCCATTTTATATTAAGTTTTATGCTATCACACCATGAATTTTCTGTCAATTAAAGTAATAATAAGAATTATGTTGATTGAACTACCTAATGTGGTATATAATAGATATGCAAATTGAATAGCTATATCTCTTGGGATAGCAGAGTAGAATTTTGCGCGTCAAGTGTCAGATGGACGGGGAGTTGCCTTCTGAACGAAAAGCCTAATGGCTTGCGGTGCAAATTTCGCATCCCGCTGCTGCATTAAGAGGATTTAACCTCTACATGTAGCAAATTGCAGGGTCAATTTGTAACAATTTATGTGGAGGTATTTTTATGTCTGTCTGGATCAATTTTAAAAACTCTTTTAAAAACCTTACCAACACAAGATCGCTTGTGTTTGGGGCATTATTTATCGCATTGAATGTGATACTTACACGCTTTTTATCATTTGAAAACCAGTTTGTGCGTTTTAGCCTCGGCTTTTTGCCGGTGGCATTATACTCTATGATGTTTGGGGCTATCCCTGGTGCCTTTGCCGCTGCAATTGGAGATCTTGTTGGTGTTTTTCTGTTCTCAAAGGGTGCTTTTTTCCCAGGATTTACTCTCAGTGCCTTTATCAGCGGAATTCTTTATGGCCTTTTTCTTTATAAACGAAAAGTAACAGTATTAAATGTTACACTTGTGACTTTAATAATCACACTGCTGATTGATTTGTATTTAAATACCGTCTGGCTTACGATGCTTACCGGTAAAGCGGCTGCAGCATTTTTAGGTTTGAGAATAGTAAAAATCGCTATTATGTTCCCAATACAAGTGTTCCTTATTTATGAAATGGATAAACAAGTTTTGCAAAAACTTAAAATCAAAGTTTAATAAGAAATATTCGCAAAGCGTTGCCCCGCCCCGGAGGCAGCGCTTTTTATTTTTAAAATTAGAAACGTTGCATTAAGTATATAATTGTAATATAATTTTTTATGTATGTTAGTGTAAGAGAGGGAACAATCGTGAAAAGATTACTGCGATACCTTAAAGGGGTATGGCTTATTGTCATACTCTGTCCTTTAGTAATGGTCATTGAAGTGCTGTGCGACCTTATGCAGCCAAAGATTCTTGCAGGTGTAATAGATGTCGGGGTCGCAAACCATGATATTGCATATGTCTATGATAAGGGGCTTCTGCTTATTCTTCTAGCCCTCGCCGGAATGGTGAGCGGACTTGTTTGTGTTATTCTGGCAACCCTAGCCTCTACCCATTTCTCTTATAATTTAAGGCTTGATCTATTTAAAAAGATTCAGTCATTCGACTTTAAAAGTATAAATAAAATTGGAACATCTTCATTGATTGTCAGAATGACGAACGATGTGGTTGCACTTCAGGATATATTAATGCAAGCGCTAAGAATGATGGTACGAGCTCCGCTGCTTTTTATAGGCGGAATTATCATGGCAGTTACCATCAATTACAGGTTGGCGCTTGTTTTGCTGTTTTCAGTTCCTGTTCTTGTGTTAGTGATACGTTCAACAATAATGCGAGGTTTTCCTTTTTTTAAACAGGTCCAGAACAAGCTTGACGGATTAAATAATATAATCCGTGAGAATCTGCTTGGCATACGTGTTGTTAAAAACTATGTCAAGGAAGATAAGGAAACAGCCCGGTTTGCGGATGAGGCTGACTCACTTGCAAATATAAATATACATGCAAACCAGATCATGGCGCTTATCGGCCCTGTAATGAATTTGGTTATGAACATTACCATCGTTGCAGTTTTATGGTTCGGCGGGTATCTATTTAAAAGCCATTTAATAATGTCCGGCTCAATAATATCATTTATTACATATATAACTCAGATCCTTTCAGCACTCACGATGCTGTCTATGATTCTTATTAACATATCAAGGGTCAAAGTATCCGTTAATCGTGTAATAGAAGTACTAGATACAGACCCATCTATTGAAGGCCCTTCTCTTCAATCATTTAACCTGCCTAAAGTCGAAAGCGGAGAAATAAAGTTTGAAAACGTCAGTTTCACTTATAACGCCGGAACAAACGAGGATGTTTTAACAGATATAAATTTAAATATCAAAAGCGGAGAAACAGTCGCAATACTCGGCGGAACAGGAGCCGGAAAATCAACACTTATTAATCTTATACCACGGTTATATGACCCCGTAAAAGGCATAGTAAAAGTCGGAGGTCACGATATAAAAGAATATTCTATTAAGCACTTGCGTGAAAACATATCAATGGTTATGCAGTCAATAATCCTTTTTACAGATACTATTAGAGAAAACCTGTTAAAAGGTGATGAAAACGCAACTGAAGAAGACCTTTTCAAGGCGTGTGAAACCGCCTGTGCAGAAGAATTTATAAATCAGCTTCCTGAAGGACTAGACACTCTTCTCGAACGCGGCGGACGCAACTTATCCGGAGGTCAGCGGCAGCGTCTGTGTATAGCCCGCGCACTTGTTAAAAAATCCAAGATTATTATATTTGACGATGCGCTAAGCGCTGTAGACACCACAACTGATGCAAAAATAAGAGCAGGCATTAAGAAAAACTATAAAGATATTACATGTATTATAATAACACAGCGTATACTTTCTGCTAAAAATGCAGACCGGATTTTTGTCCTTGATAACGGAAAGCTAGCCGCTGAAGGCTCGCATGACGAGCTTTTGAAAAACAGCTCAATTTATAAAGAAATATACAGTTCTCAGCTTGAGATGGAATTATAATACGATAAGTCAGGGGGTGCATCATGGTAGAGAAGAAATTTGAAAAATATAACAGTGCTTCAGGACAACAGGATTTTTCTAAAGTCGTGCGTCAGGGTTTCGGACGAGGCGGCGGTCGCGGCGGGCTTAATTCGCCAAGGCTCACGGTCGAAAAGCCTAAAAACGCTTGGAAGACGATCTATAGAATAATGACCTATTTAAGCAAAAGAAAGCTTCCGTTATTCACAGCACTATTTTTAGTAGTAGTAGCGTCAGCGACATCGCTCGGAGGCTCCTATCTTATCCGTCCGATTATAAATGACTACATCATACCCGGCGACTTAAAGGGTCTTGCAAACATGTGCCTTGTCATGGCAGGGGTCTATGTCATAGGATCAATTAGCACTCTTATTTCAAACCGTATGCTCATTCGAATTTCTCAACGCACAACAAATGAGATGCGCAAAGATTTATTTTCAAGGATAGAGCTTATGAGCGTAAAATTCTTTGACAACAATTCTGTCGGCGATATAATGAGCCGCTTTACAAATGATCTTGAAGGTGTAAATTCAGCGCTGAACCAGAGCATATCCGCGCTTTTATCAGGTATCCTCAATACTGTAGGCACCATAATACTAATGCTGGTCATAAGTCCCCCTTTGGCGCTTATTTCATTTGTCTCGATACCACTAATCAGCTTCGTGACGTCAATAATCGCGAAAAAGACACGAAAAATATTCGGAAGTTATCTTTCAGCGCTTGGGCAGGTGAACGGCTTTACAGAGGAAACGATATCCGGTCAGTACGCTATTCAGATGTTTACTCAGGAAGATCGCATGATCGGCTCATTTGAAAACTATATAGAAGAGCTTCGAAAAAGCAACTCAAAGGCACAGATATATGCCGGTCTTATAATGCCGTTTGTAAGAACAATAAACACATTTTTTTATGCACTGACGATTTTTGCGGGCGGTCTTCTCGCTATTTCAGGAAAAATCGACATCGGTGGGATAGGCTCATTTATGAAATATGCCCGCCAGTTCGGTCATCCAATAAACGAAATCGCAAATCAGTTTAATTCACTTCAAAGCGCAATTGCGGGAGCAGAGCGTGTCTTTGCAACTATGGATCTTCCAAATGAATATGAAGATGAAGAAGCCGCCATCCCGATAAATAATATAAATGGCGACATTATGTTCAAAAATGTCAACTTTTCGTATATTGATGGGAAACCTATACTAAAGGGTATTGATATTAACGTAAAAGCCGGTCAGAGAATCGCTATTGTAGGTCCTACCGGTGCGGGAAAAACTACAATTGCCAATATACTTATGCGTTTTTACGATACTGAATCTGGTATGATTACAGTTGATGAAATCCCGCTGGAAAAAATCAAAAAGCACAGCCTCCGTGAAAATTTCGGCATAGTTCTTCAGGACACGCACCTTTTTTCAATGAGCATAAAAGAAAATATTCGTTACGGTAAACCTGAAGCTACAGATGATGAAGTCATAAAAGCCGCTCAGCTTGCAAATGCGGACAGGTTCATACGCCAACTTCCAAACGGGTATGATACGCCCCTTCAAAGCAGCGGTACAACGTTAAGCCAGGGACAGCAGCAGCTTATAAACATTGCACGGGCATTTTTGATCGATCCGCCAATGTTAATCCTTGATGAAGCAACTTCCAACGTAGATACAAGAACTGAAGTTCAGATACAAAGCGCCATGAAAACCCTTATGCAGGGCAAAACCTGTTTTATTATTGCTCATAGACTTTCAACAATAAAAGACTGTGATATGATTTTAGTCCTAAACGATGGTGAAATAGTGGAGCGCGGAACACAAAATGAGCTTGTAGAATTAAATGGTCTTTATGCTCAGCTTTATAAGGGCATTTATGAGGATTTTGATGCAATCTAATAATTGACTTTTATACTGTCCATACATTATAATTTTTAATTATGAGTTAATAAAAATGCTGAAAAGAGGAATTGCATTGGCAAAGGAAAAAATGGTAAGTGAGATTACCTCAATGGAGGAAGACTTCGCCAAATGGTATACAGATGTAGTTAAAAAAGCAGAGCTTATTGAATATTCATCTGTCCGAGGATGTATGATTATCCGACCTTATGGTTATGCAATATGGGAAAACATTCAGAAAATCTTAGATGATAAATTTAAAGAGCTGGGACATGAAAACGTCTCTATGCCTATGTTTATTCCGGAAAGCCTTCTTGAGAAGGAAAAAGACCATGTTGCCGGTTTTGCCCCGGAAGTTGCATGGGTTACAATGGGCGGAAACGAAAAGCTTACAGAACGTTTATGTGTCCGTCCAACCAGTGAAACACTATTTTGCGAGCATTATGCTAATATAATACATTCATATCGTGATCTTCCCAAACTTTATAACCAATGGTGCTCTGTCGTAAGATGGGAGAAAACCACACGTCCATTCCTCCGTTCTGTTGAGTTTCATTGGCAGGAAGGACATACGATGCATGAAACGGCGAAAGAAGCAATACATGAAACAGAGCAAATGCTTAACGTGTATGCAGACTTTGCAGAAAATTACCTTGCGATCCCTGTAGTTAAAGGTCAAAAAACCGAAAAAGAAAAATTTGCAGGCGCTGTCGCAACATATACCATAGAAGCTCTTATGCATGACGGAAAAGCTTTGCAAAGTGGAACTTCTCACTATTTTGGCGACGGATTTGCAAAGGCATTCGATATTAAATTTACAGACCGTGAAAATAAACTCACAAACCCATTCCAAACTTCATGGGGATTGTCTACTCGTATAATCGGCGGAATAATAATGACTCACGGAGATAACAACGGGCTTGTTCTTCCCCCTGCCGTCGCTCCTATTCAAGTAATAATAATTCCGGTCGCTCAGCATAAAGACGGCGTATTAGAGGCGGCAACAGCAGTGTTAGACCGTCTGAAAAAAGTCGGCATACGCGTTAAAATGGATGCAAGCGATAATTCTCCGGGCTGGAAGTTTGCAGAATACGAAATGAAGGGCGTTCCATTGCGCCTTGAAATAGGTCCGAAAGATATAGAGAAAAACAGCTGCGTCATTGTCAGCCGTGACAACCGCGAAAAGAATTTTGTTTCACTTGATACTCTCGAAGCAGCTATACCTGATCTGCTTAAAGGTGTCCGTGACAGACTGTATAACAGCGCCCTTGAAAACCGGAAAAACCGCACATTTGATGCTTCAACATTAGACGAGATGATTGAGATTGCCAACACTAAAAACGGATTTATCCGTGCAATGTGGTGTGGAAATAAGGAATGCGAAGAAACACTTAAAGAAAAAGCGGGCGTAAGTTCGCGGTGTATCCCGTTTGACAGCAAGCCTATCGGCAATACTTGTGTCTGTTGTGGGAAGCCCGCTGATAAGCTTGTATATTGGGGAAAAGCATATTAATCGAAAGGAAGTTAATAAATGGATAAGCAAATGCAAATAAAAATTGCAGCGCTGGCCCTTGCAGTTATCTTGATTGTTGCAATAATATCACTGTTTGCCGGCGGCGGCGAACTGCTTGCCTATGCGTCAAACGACGGGATGGTAGTTGCAAACTCAAAAAGCGGCAAAGTAATTGTTAAGGCAAAAGACACCAATGCAGATTCTCCTGTAATAACAGCTAATAAAAGATACGTCGTGTATAAAAGCGGATTTACTCTTTATGCTCTCCGGACTAAAGGCGGAGCCAAAGCTGTGAAACTTGTAGATACTGTCGGCTCCTTCACAGTGTCCCAAAATGGCAGTACAGTATATTATGCGCCTTATCAAGGTCAAGGTATTTTTTCTATAAGGATCGGTAAGGATAAAAAACCGGTTACAGAGATTAAGCCAAGCGGTTTTATTGTTCAGAACATGCATTTTGCCGGCAATCTTCTTTGCGCAGAAAAATATATTAAGGATAATGTAACAGGAAAACTTACTGAGGCAAGTATTTCCGGATATAATCTTAAGCAGAAAAATGAAAAGATACTTGTGCCATTCAAGGCAGCGACTGCAAGCGATCCCGGAGTCGCTCCGAAAATTATTGGCGTTACTGCCGATAGAAGACGTATATATTTCTTTGATTATCCTGAATTTTAAGCTATGGCGGCAGACGGAGTATCTCTAGGATGGGTCGATGTCAAGACTTCTAAATCCACCATCATACCGAGAACTGATTTTGCCTTATTGCCATTTGACGGCAACGTCCGCATTATTGAAAACAGCACAACTAAAGTTGCAGTTTCCGCCGGATTCGGCAAAAATATCGGCGAGGATAAGAAAGCCGGGATATATGATACTGAGAAAAAAGCATTTAATCCAATATCTGACACTAATCTAGTCAGTGCATATCCTGCAACCTCTGCCGACGGAAAAACATTTTATTACTCCGCAATGCAAAAAGGTTCTGCCAAAGCTAACGAATTTAAGGGAACAAGGCTTTATAAAGTCCCTGCTGCCGGCGGAAAATCCGATAAATTCACTCAGGACAGCGATTTCAGCGACTATGCGCCAGTTCCTGTAAACGGCTCTGTTCTGTTTGCCCGTCAGGCAAAAGATATGAGTCTGAGTATCTGGACGACTAAAGGCGGAGAGCCGAAAAAAATTGCTGATAACGTAAAGGCACTCACAAATTATTATGAATACGGATATTATAATTTTGATAAAATTTTTACTATCCATAAGTAAAAAATAAATATAAGGGATGTAGAAAAATGCAGTGTATTGATACAGTCAAAAAGTATGACGACGTAGTAGGCAGTATATTAGAGCGTGAACTGAAAAGACAGCAGCGCAATATAGAACTGATTGCAAGTGAAAACTTCGTAAGCGAAGCGGTAATGGCTGCCGCTGGATCACCGCTTACTAATAAATATGCGGAAGGTTATCCCGGAAAGCGTTATTATAACGGCTGCGAACATGTTGATGAAGTTGAGAACGTCGCTATCGAACGTGCTAAAGCTCTTTACGGCGCAGACCATGTGAATGTTCAGCCACACAGCGGAGCTCAGGCAAACAGCGCAGTATATGTTGCACTCTTAAAGCCTGGTGACACTGTAATGGGAATGTCCTTGTCAGAAGGTGGGCATTTAACACACGGCTCCCCTGTCAACTTTTCCGGGCTTTATTTCAACTTTGTTTCTTACGGCGTAGACCCTGTAACTCATAGAATAGACTATGACAAGCTGCTCAGCACCGCTAAAGAATGCAAACCAAAACTTATCGTTGCCGGCGCAAGCGCTTATCCAAGAGCAATCGACTTCAAACGCCTGTCTGGAATTGCAAGTGAAGTCGGCGCTTATCTTATGGTTGATATGGCTCATATTGCCGGGCTTGTTGCGGCGGGGCTTCATGAAAACCCTGTTCCATATGCTGATATTGTAACGACCACAACACATAAGACTCTTCGTGGCCCCCGCGGCGGCATGATAATGTGCAAGGAAAAATATGCAAAAGCTATTGATAAAAGCGTATTTCCAGGCACACAGGGTGGTCCGCTTATGCATATAATCGCCGCAAAAGCGGTTGCTTTCGGCGAAGCTTTAAAGCCTGAATTCAAGGAATATCAAAAACAGATCGTTTCAAATGCAGCAACACTCGCAAATGCGCTTCTCACCCAGGGTTTTGACCTTGTAAGTGGCGGAACAGATAACCATTTGATGCTGGCTGACTTGAGGCGTTTAAATATCACAGGCAAAGAAATGGCTAACAGGCTCGATGAGGTTTATATAACTGTTAACAAAAACACCATACCTGCAGATCCGCAAAGCCCGTTTGTAACAAGCGGCATTCGAATTGGAACACCGGCAGTCACATCACGAGGTTTTAAGGAAGACGATATGATCAAGATTGCAGAGCTTATGAAAATTACTGCAACCGACGAGTTCTTTGAAAAGAAACAATATATAAAAGACGAAGTCGGCATATTGTGCGCAAAGCATCCGTTATATTAAAATACAATGCGCTTTGGAATGCCAAAGCGCATTTTTGATTAGGAGATGATTTTTATGCCGGAGGAAAGAAAATGTGGCAGCGGCAGCTGTGATAAATCCTCATGCGAAAACTGCAAAAAAAATTCAGAAAGTTTTATAGAAAAAGTCAACGCTTACAGCACTGTTAAAAAAGTAATAGGCGTTGTCAGCGGCAAAGGCGGTGTCGGAAAATCTCTTGTCACCGGGATGCTTGCCGTTTTAACAAGACAAAAAGGTTATAACGTCGCCGTGCTTGATGCTGATATTACAGGCCCGTCTGTGCCTAAAATGTTCGGCATCACAAAAAATGCAGAGGGTAACGAACTTGGTTTGTTACCGGCTCGCACCGAAACAGGCATATCCGTTATGTCAATAAATCTTCTTTTGCCTAAACAGGACATTCCTGTGATTTGGCGAGTCCCCATTATTGCAAATACTGTAAAGCAGTTTTGGACTGATGTTCTATGGGGCGATGTGGATTATATGTTCATCGATATGCCGCCAGGAACCGGAGATGTTCCGTTAACAGTATTCCAGTCTATTCCGCTTGATGGTATCGTTATCGTTACCTCCCCGCAGGAACTTGTATCTATGATAGTCAAAAAAGCATATAACATGGCCGAACAGATGCATATCCCTGTTCTTGGCATAGTTGAGAATATGAGCTATGTCAAATGTCCTGACTGCGGCAAAGAAATAAAAATATTTGGCGAAAGCCACATAGAAGACACTGCAAAAAGCCTTAACACCAAGGTTTTAGGAAAATTGCCTATTGACCCGGCAATTGCAAGCCTTTGTGACAGAGGTTTAATCGAAAAACTTGACAGCGATAAACTCCCGGATGCAGTAAATGCCGTTGAGGCTTTAATTAAAAATTAGAAGGATTAATAACATGTCTGCTTTTACTATTGCCTACCCTTTAGGCAGCTCATTATATGTAAATGTGACCAACCGCTGTACCAACAGATGCACTTTCTGTATACGCAATACCCCCTCAGGGGTCGGCGATGTCGACCTATGGCTTACTCACGAACCGACAGTGAAAGAGATGCTGGCGGCGATAACAAATGCCGGGCTTGATAAATATGATGAACTTGTATTCTGCGGTTACGGAGAGCCGATGATGCGCTTCGAAGACTGCATGGAAATTTGCAGCGAAGTTCGTAAAATTAGCAAGATACCGATAAGGATAAATACAAACGGCCATGCAAACCGTATCGCTGGGCGGGATGTCACCCCTGAAATGCAAGGACTTGTCGACATAGTATCCATAAGTCTAAATGCGCCTGATGCCAAAAGCTATAATGATATATGTAAATGTATATATGGCGAAGACGGATTCTATGAAATGCTCGATTTCACAAAAAAGGCAACTCGTTTTGTTCCAAAGGTTATAATGAGCGTTGTTGACGTGATAAGCCCTGATAATATTGAAAAGTGCAAAGCAGTTGCCAAAAACTGCGGCGCAATTTTAAGAGTACGCCATTATTCGGAATAGTAATAATGTTTGTTTATTAACATTTGTTCAATTTGATTGACTTAAATGATACATTATGCTATATTTTTGTTTAAGATAAATAAAACGTAATAATTATCAGAATGAGAGACTGATAATTTAGTTTGTTTATATCTAGGGGATGTT
Organism: Bacillota bacterium; assembly: GCA_030705925.1. Classification (NCBI taxonomy): domain Bacteria; kingdom Bacillati; phylum Bacillota; species Bacillota bacterium. The sequence goes on along the minus strand of JAUZPM010000010.1, from coordinate 1,472 downwards.
AAACATGCATATGGCCGATTCATTGATTTCTCCGGCAGTCGGCGGCGTTATGTGGGCCGCATCTGCGGGAGTAATAGCATATTCCGTAAAAAAAATAGAAAAAGAAATGGACGAGAAAAAGGCTCCTTTGATGGGAGTGGTGGGGGCCTTTGTTTTTGCTGCCCAAATGATCAATTTCACTATTCCCGGGACAGGCTCAAGCGGACATATAGGAGGAGGCATCCTTCTTGCGGCGCTTCTCGGGCCTTATGCAGGCTTTTTGACTTTATCAGCAGTTTTGATTATACAAGCGCTGTTTTTTGCCGACGGCGGACTTCTGTCTTACGGATGCAATGTTATAAATATGGGTTTTTATGCATGCTTTATAGCCTATCCGTTTATATATAAATGGATAACTAAAAAGGGCATGTCGACAAAACGAATATTTACTGCTACAATCGCTTCATGTATAGTCGGACTTCAGCTTGGCGCTTTCAGCGTTGTTCTTGAAACTTTGCTGTCCGGGAAAACTGAGCTTCCTTTTGGAACCTTTGTTGCCTTGATGCAGCCTGTCCACCTTATTATCGGAACGATTGAAGGTATTATTACAGGCGCCGTTGTTTCATTCGTTTGGAAAGCAAGACCTGAGATTATAGAAAGTTCGGTTTCAGGAAAATTGATGGGAAAAACAAGCATAAAAAATGTAATGATAGCTTTTGCTTTACTAGTTGTTATAACAGGCGGAGTTTTCTCTTGGTTCGCCTCTAAAAATCCTGACGGACTTGAATGGTCTATAAAGAAAATAACAGGTTCCACAGAAATTCAGGCAACCGATTCTGTACACAAAAAGCTTGAAGACGCACAGAAAAAAACCGTTTTATTGCCTGATTACGGTTTTAAGACATCTGATAAATCTGAAGCCTCCTCAAATGCTGGTGCCAGTGCTTCCGGTCTTATAGGAGGCGGGCTCACTCTTGCCCTAGCGGCGGGTGTTGGAATAGTTCTAAGCAAATCTAAAAACAAAAAAACACATTAGGGCACTAATTCTGCCATTATAGGAGCGCCATGTCTAAGGTATCAGATTCGCTATATAGCCTAAGGCTTTTTGATGATTTGTCTCGCAAAAAAACTTTCATACATGACATCCATCCACTGTCGAAACTATTAACAACAGTGGTATACCTTATTATCGTAGTTTCTTTTGGCAAGTACGAGATTTCTAGACTTGTACCGTTTATTATTTATCCTATTTTGCTGTTTTCGCTCGGAGATATACCTATCCGCCCGGTTTTAAATCGTGTATTATTCGTTTTTCCCTTCATTTTTTTTATTGGCATCTTCAGCCCAATTTTAGATAAACAAATGGTTGTTTTTTATGGAATCAGCTTTTCTAAAGGCTGGTTTGCATTTTTGTCAATAATGTTCAAATGTCTGTTAACAGTGACTGCTGCTCTTCTTTTGATTGCAACAACAGGCATGGACAAGCTGTCAAT